>JACUTR010000008.1 GCA_014859735.1 Candidatus Methanophagales archaeon
CGAAGTTTCATGTATGAACGGTGATTTCCAAGCTATTGTGAATTCCGCATCCTTTAGATAATAAAACAGGCTAACTCCTGCAATGGCCACTATGGCAATTGCCAAAATCCCAAAAAGTAATTTTTTATTCATCATTTCTTTATCATTTCCTCTTTCTTAAATATGCAACTGCTAACAATACAGCGATCGTGAATACTGCCTCAAATCCAGGAACCAGTGCCGATGGTGCAGAGCGTGTGACATTCATTGTTTTACATTTTACACCAACTGCACCGTCTGAGGTAATTACCGTCAATTTTACCGTATAATTCCCCTCTGAGGCGTATGCATGACGAACTACTTCACCATAGCCTTTGCTTCCATCACCAAAATCCCATTCATACGACGATACATTTCCTAACCAGCCATCTTCTAAAGAAGCATTGAATATTATCATCTGATTTACGTGATAACTCTCTGCAGATGGCTCCAAGTTTAAAGAGATGCAGTACGGATTAATTTCCTTTTTCTTTTCGGGAATTTCAGCCTCTCTGTATATCTTATCAATTCGTTCTAAGATCTCTTTTGCTGCTGGTGTAGCAGTTTCTGGTTCTGGAAATGTAGGAGGTCTCACTTTTAATCTTAGTGTTTTATTCAATGGTATGCATGAAATTTTTGTGCCACCACCAATAGGATCAAATACACAGTCCATATGGTCCCTGATAAGTTGGTCACTCACATTAACTGTGTAATCACTATATTCACTAAGATTTGAGAAAAGCTCTAAAAGGGCATTGACTTCCTCTTTTGGGATATATCCTTCTTTAATTACTATTTCTTTATGGTCAGGATAGTAATGGTCACTATAACACGTAACCTTTCCATCATCAAATATAACCATCCATCTCTCTCCTTCAAATACAGTCGAATTCGCCGAAATAACAGGTTTGGATTTTTGAAACTTTTTATCCATTAATCTGTTGATTTCATCAATCCAAGTTTTATCTAACTCATCACTTTCCTCTTGCTGTATTGCCCAGCAACTCCAACCTTCGAATGAGTCAATTAAAACATGCGCTTCTAAACCTTCATCTAAATTGTCTTCCAAGATAAAGAGGGGACTTTTAACATTTTCCAAAATTCTGTAGCCGTTTTCATCATATTTAACGTTCGACTGATAAGGTTCAATCCATTGACTGATTGTAATTTGCTCCGGGTGTCTGAACCTCATTTCTATTACTCTGTCATTTTCCTTTATCTCGTGAATATCTTCTTCGCTAAATGCACATTTTGCCTGAAGGTTTAACCTGTGAAGAGTTTGAAAAAGGAAGTTGCTTAAATCCGAGTTCTCACCGGCTACAAACTGCTCTGTGTCGTTCTCCCATAGGAAAACGCTTTCTGTCATCAGTTGCCAGGCCGGAGGGAGAGGCGTAATTTCGATGTCCGCAGCGGCACAGACAGAAAAATCATTTATTCCACAATTCAAAACAACTAAACTAACTCCTGCAATGGCTACTATGGCAATTGCCAAAATCCCAAAAAGTAATTTTTTATTCTTCATCATAATCTTTATCTCTTTCTCCGGTATTTATCAATTACAAATCCAACCGTGGCACCGATTAGTGCTCCGAAAATTGCTGATAAGAATAACCCGTAATAAACCCCGAAAGAGTATAAAGATGGAGTTGGAGGAATAAAACTCACAATTGCCCTTCCACCATACCACCATAGAAGAGGAATATACGAACTTATAAGCCCAAAAACTGCTCCAATTATCGCACCTGCTTTCCATTTTTTCATTATAATTTATTATACCTCCTTTCTTTTAAAATGGCCAATTTCCACCCTATGGTGGTGGTATTTCACTCACACATCCGACAAAAAGCTCAATACGCTCAATATCCTCTCTATACTTCAAGTGCAGCTCGAAATCCCCTGTTTGTCCACTCTTAACATAAGGAGCAATAATGCCACATACAGGACCTGGGTCAATACTGTGCCCAATCTGCTCCCCTTCCGAATTAAAAGCATGTGCAGCCATGCAGATGTAATAATCTCTATCGTACTCATTTTTGATAGTTCCGGTGATTACAATACCAAGATCCCCTACGTTAGCTGCATTAGGAGGGCAAATATCATTTAGTTCTATAAAACAATATTTTAAACGAGAATCGTTCAAAAGTATTTGGGATTTGTTCCCCCTGTAAGTGAAGTATTCACCGGGTTGTGGTGTTAAATGTGGGATGTCCGTCATCGTAGGCACTTCTTTGGCAGGTTCTAGAATTTCTTCAATCCCATAATGTCCGCAAAATACTCGAATATCTCCTTCTGACCATTTTCTTAGATATATCCTTACTTTTTTATCTTCATAGGGCGTAAAATTATATGGAGCTCTTACTGAAACATTAATTTGAAGCATATCTGCCACCTTTTCTTTTACCAGAAGCGGCTTTCCCTTGAAATATCCATCAATTGTTAGATAAACATAACTATAAATGCCCTTTTCCATATCGGCTTTTTCATCAACTTTTTCAACAGTTCCATCGATTATATAATCTGATGTTTCAATCAGGTAAGATTTATTGAAACATTCTCTTGCTATGGGTCCAGCCTCAATACCTACGATTATTTTATCTTTTGCGGCAATTTCTTTTGATTTCATCTCAGCGAGTATTCTATTTATCCCTTCAATCCAGTTTTTATCTAATTCATTACTGTCTTTTTGTTGTATTGCCCAGCAACCCCACATTCTACCGCAGGCAAATTCACACTCATCTTTTGTTTTGAACGGCACGATTTCAGAATCATAATAGCAACCAAATACAGCACTGCAACCATATTCATCGCTAAACACATAACCAACACTTCCTTCGCAAGGTCCTAATTTTTCTATGTCTTCTTGAGTTATTTCCCAAGAGCATTTTTCATCTCTTTCTTTCCTTTCACTTCCAACTAAAATATGACCCTCTAATCCTCTATCTTGATTGTCCTCCAAAATAAACAAAGCAGTTTTAACATTCTCCAAGATTCTGTATCCTTTCTCATCAACTGGGATATGATATCTTTCTTCTGGTTCAACCCATTGTGAGGTTGTAATATCTATCGGTTTTTTGAAAATTAACTCTGCAGCCCTGTCATTTTGTTTTATTTCTTGAATGTCTTCTTCACTAAGAACACATTTTGCTTGCAAATTCAGTTCATGAAGTTTGCGAGTAAGCAAACTTGCTATTCCAATTCCTTCTTCACTTTTAGGATCAATGAGTTCTTGTCTGAAATATGGGAGATCTCTACCACTTTCATAGAAGACAATTTCTTCAACCATTTCTTTAGTTGGCTCTACTTCATTTGGGGTCGATTTAAAAGCATCGTCCGATAGAAAAACAATGTAGCCCACTGTTCCTATGAGGGCAACCACTAAAGCTAAACTCACTACTACTAAACCAAGTCCATGCATTTCTTTCCTTTTCATTTCTTTAAAACAAAACCCACAATTCCTACTATCAACGCAATTATGATAATAACACCAACAATAAGAGCCTTTTCATGGTAAGCAACAGTCACGCCGAAAGGTAATTGATTATAAGGAACAGGTACACCGCTAGGAACTTCATCAGGTAATAACCCTATTGGAAAACCACCACAATCAATACCCGCTCTTACCATATACATCCCCGTTTCTTCTGACATCTCTTCTGTAATTCCCTGCACCCACTCCCCCTTAAAGTATCTAATCTTTGAGTTCCAGCCAGCAGTTCCTTTATCTGCCACTTTTGCTATTCCATGTAAATCATTATCAGTTAAACCGCAGATTACCTTATTATTTCGTAACCACTCTAATTCAGTTCGTAATGCTAATCCCCAATCAAAAGTATCTAAGTCAATATCTATGGCTGGTTCTAAATCAACATCTTCTCTGGTTTCAGTTTTTATTTTTGCCTGATTTAAAAAATCGGGACTAAGCCCGTAAGCTTCAAGTACATTCTTAAATTCTTCTCCTAATTCAGGGGTTAAAGTGCTTTGATTTCTAACACGAATAGAAAAACCGGCAAAACTTTTTCCCTTTTCACCTTCCTCGTCACCATCTCCCTCTTCTTCAATATCACTAATACTCCAAACAGCAATATCAATGTTTTCCTTTATAACTTGGCTTTTAAGATAACCCGCTTGAAATTTACCTTCAACCTGGTAACCCAAAGATTCAAGATAATCTTGATTAACTTCCTGAGTAATTGGTGGTAGACCGTCTAAATCAATTTTTATCTCAGGATAAGAACTTTTAACAAACTTTGTTGGCACCTGTATTTTAACATTCAAATATTTTTGACCTTCCCATTCTTCTTCCATTAAAGCAACTGCAATATCTTTATTGTAATGAGACCGGTAAATTATGGCGTTAGTTTCTATATAATCTTCAAAGGAAGGTTCTGTTCTTTTTGGCTTTTCTTCACCTTCTTCTTCTATTGTTATTACTTCTATAGGTTTTGGGATAACTTCTTCTCTATGCACCTCTTCAACAACATCATCGGGACTTCCTTCTTTCTCCTTCTCTATAACTGTAACATCTTTTGATTGTTTTATCCCGCTTAAGTCATAAGTTATAGAAGGTTTGTTTAAAGCTACTCCGGTGGCAAAACTGTCCGTCGGATTAAAACAAGCCATGCCTATATTCGAAAAAATTAGCAGGCTAAAGATTAGCAAAAAACTCAGTCCAAATATTTTACTTTTGTTCTTTATTATTTCATTCATGTTTTCTTACCCCTCTTTATAAGTGACGAAGATACCAAAATACAAAAATCAGAAAAAACCCCGTGATTCCTGCCAAAGCACCTATTTTCAAGTCTTTTTTGATTTTCATTATAGTTATCTCTTGTCCTTTGTATTTGCCACTCAAATATCCAATTCCCGCACCCATCAGTGCCCCAATCCCTGACCACGTTACCACGATAAGCATCACTAACAGTTTCATACCTGCATTAGAAGAAGAAAAAAGTTTGTGGACTGTAATGGACGACAGACCAAAAATACCGAAAAGCGTCTCGATGATAAACCAAAAAACCGAAGGCGCTGATGCCGCTTCACAGAATATCGGTGCTAATACGGTATCAAAACTGCTCTGCTTACCAGCAACAGTGAAAAGTATGTAGAATAGAGGGCATGAGATAGTATAAAACGCCCCTATAATTGCTCCAACTATCGCACCAATTTTCCATTTCTTCATCGTATCATCTCCTGTATTTATCAATAAAATATCCAACTCCAGCACCGATTAAGGCCCCATGAACTGGATATAGGAGCAAAACAAACGAATCGGGAAAGGAGATAGTTGGAAATATGGAATTCAATACGGAGAGCATTGTTCCAACACTCCAGAAAAGTGAGAAGAAAGCAATCATGCCAATCGGGGCTAGAGCATAGATGTAATCGGGAGGAGGCGTTTCGCCCGGCATGAGCATCCCCATTCGCCACATCACCGTGGGAATGAATATAGCCCCTAACAAACCCCAAATTGCGCCGATTATCGCACCTAATTTCCATTTTTTCATTGTATTTTCATTCATAATAATCCAAATATACCCTTAATGTCCTATTTTCCAACTCCAGATACTCTCCCCATTTCTTAGCAACATTTTCAGAAATCGCAGCGGGTGACCACCTAATATAAACCCATTTAATTTCCCTCAATTCAACATTATGTTTGTTAAGAATCTCTTTTGCCTCTTCTAACGATGCTTCCCCCTCAAGGAAGATTATGTAAATACCCTCTTTCTCTTTTACATCGCCCTCGGTGTAATAGAGAGTTCTGTTCAATTCTTGGAATCCATCATTGTAGAGGAATTTCACATCGTCTACTCTGCTTTTTGGGATTTCAACATAATATTTTTGTGACATCCAATCAATGTATTTCCAACTGTAATTAATGGAATCAAAATCAATTTTCCTGAGAGTGGAATTTATCTCACCTTGTTCCGCATCTTGCGCAAAAGCAACTATTAGCCCACCGACAGACCTCGTCTCTTCTTCCGAAAGTAATTTTTCATAAGCATAATACCCTGAAACAAATGCCCTGCTGATAATCTTGCCATCTTTCTCTATCTTGAGCATCCACGCCTCTCCACTACAACACCCTGTATCATCATAAACATAAATTGGCTCAGATACTACCGCATCTCTATATTTATCAGTTATATTTTTTGCTATTTCTTTTGCTTCTTCAATAGTGCTTATAGTTACCGTAGAAGGGCAGTTATCTACATTATGCGGGTCATAGTAGGGGGAATATAAACAGCCCATACAGCCATATCTCGGGATTTTTTCATTCATTTTCACATCAATGAAGCCTATAACTTTTTCGTTTAGAACTACCGGGACTTTCCAGTAAAAGGGCTTTTCATCAACGGTTCTCACAAGAGAAGGCGTGCCAACCATAGCTTTTGGATCCCTCCATAATTCTTCACATTCAACGGGTTCTGTTTGTGCTTTAACTTCATTGAATTTTGATTCCGCAATTTCTTTCGCTTGCTCTTGTGATAATTTTAAATCCTCGTCCGATTGAAAAACAATGTAGCCCACTGTTCCTATGAGAGCAACCACTAAAGCTAAACTCACTACTACTAAACCAAGTCCATGCATTTCTTTCCTTTTCATTTACTCTTCCCCTTCCGCAATCTTGGCATCACCTTTGCTTTGACGAACCACGCGATCCCCACCAGAATTAATAGTGGCAAGGCGTATCCAACGAGAATTATGAGTCCCCGTATCACTGATACGAAGGCTTCAAAGGCATCGCGAAAAGCATCCCGGATGCCCCAGCTATGCGTTATCGGCTCCGGTTCGTACAATGAAACGGAGATCGTTGCAAGCTCCACACGGTTCTCAAGATAGTTTATCCTACCGATAAGTCGTTCGATATCATTCCGCACACGCTCCAACTCACGTTCAACGTCTAGAACGTCCTCGACATCCTCAGCTATATCCAGAATCTCCAGTAACCTCTTCTCCTGCCGCTCGGAATTGTTAAGCCTCGCCGTCAAATCAATATACTCTTCCGTAACGTCTTCTCCCGAGATGTGTTTTGATTTAACAGTACCAATCTGCTCTATTTCTGCGATAACCGGCAGAAACTCATGCGTTGGCACCCTGAGTGCAATATCACCCCTCTTACGACCTGTGTCGGTAACATACGAGTAAGAATCAGAAACAAAACCACCCGAACGTTCTACTATAAGGATGAGTGCGTCAGAACTTGCTTGGAAGTCCTCTACTTCTATACTTAATGAAGCCCGTTGGATTATTTTCCGCTCTGTATTCGTATTAGTATATTGAGATTCCGGTGTTTCTCTTCCTACCGGCGTAGGTATCGGTGTAGGCATTACTGCCGGCGTAGGTATTGCTGCTGGAAATCCTTTACCTCCCCATACATCCTCATCAGAATATTCAATCTGCCCCTTTAACTCTGATAATGAAGAGGCGAAAAAACCTGCTGACGCTGCTAATACGCAGAGCACAATGACAGCCGCTATTTTTGTATATTTCTCCATCTTTATTACCTACAAATCCTGTTTCTTTTTTTAACATTTATAAGATTTTCGATGACTACGAACCAAGTTGAAGTAATAAAAGACGGAAAAGGTAAATTTTGGATACCTTTTCATTTCCTCCTTCTTAAGAGATATGCAACTGCTAACAATCCAGCGATTGGGAATATAGCCTCAAATCCTGGAACTGCTGGAGTTGGTGTGGGACTATATATGGGGCATGTTATTATACGCATTGTTCTGTATTTTTCAGCTGCACCTATTTCAACCCCTCCTCTTTTACTACTCACCCTCAATTTTACCTCATAATCACCTGGTGAAGAGTATGAATGATGGACTTTTTCACCATAGCCCTTACTTCCGTCGCCAAAATCCCATTCTACTGTATAATTTTCAGGTAAAGAGTACGAGAAATGAGCTGTTTCACATAGGCTTTTACTCCTATTAATTAACCCTGAAGGTAGCCACTCTAGGGAAGCATTGAATGTTATTATCTGATTCACACAATAGCTCTCCACAAAAGGCTCAATGTTTAAAGAGAAGCTGTAAGGGTTAACAATCTCTTCTCTTATCTCAGTAATCTCTGCATCTCTAAATATCCTATCAATTCTTTTCACAATTTCCTTTACCGTTGGCGTAGCCGTTTCTTGTTCGGGAAATAAAAATGATATTTTTAGTGTTTTATTTAGGGGTATGCACGAAATCTTTTGTCTATGGTAGTCACGGATAAGTAGCTCACTTAAGTTAACTGTATACTCGCTATATTCACTAAGATTTGAGAAAAGTTCTAAAAGAGCATCAACTTCTTCTCTTGAAATGTATCCTTCTTTAATTACTATTTCTTTATAGTCAGGATAGTAATGGTCACTGTAACCTATAACCTTCCCATCATCAAGTATCCTCATCCATCTCTCCCCTTCAAACACGGTTGAATTCACCAAAATAATGGGTTTTTGAATGGTAGAATTAATTTCGGGCGCAAACGGAGGTGGTGGTGGAATTGACTTTAGGGCGGATAATATCTTAACAACCTCTTTACTCTCTAAATTCACGTATATATTTATAAATCGAAGGAGTTCTGGATCAGAGTTTACGGTTATACTAACCGCCGGATATGCGAGGAAAGGACACTTTCCTTCATAGCATGTTTTCCAAGGGGGGCCACTCAGAACCCTCTGAACCCCCACATCCTTTATCTCATAGTGTTTACCACCTATCATATCCAACACCTCGGGATTGGTTAGAGCTATTCTCAATACCTCATCCTTTTGTTCATCCGTCAAAGAAGCTAATTTTAGATCGAAATCAAAACCATATACTTTCTCCTGAATCACATCCACAGATACTTCAAGGGTAATCCCAAGAACCCATGGTAGTTCCTGCTCCTTAGTGAGGATATAAACCAAGCAAGGACGAATGCCTTCGTATCCGGTAGACTGAGGAGGACGTGGAGGAAGAGGAACAGGAACTACTTCGTAGACCTCGTACCCATTATCCAGCCATTCCTGCACCTCAAGGTCGCTTATAGCCAATTCAATTGCTTTTAACTTTTCCTCTTCTGTTAGCGGCTGCACATCCGAATAAGGAGGGATGGGTATCGGTGGTTGTGGCTCAATTTGAGCCGACTCAGAAGTTTCATTGGGTGAAAAAACGGTGTAGCCTATCGTCCCTAAGATGGCTACTCCTAAAATTAAACCTGTTACTGTTAACCAAACTTTTTTCATCTCTGACTTCCCTCTTCTTTCTTCTATTTTACCTTTAGTGCAATTAACTATACCTAATATTTATTTATGAAGATGAAAATCCGTAACGCCCTCACGGAAGATTTCGAATTTATATTGGATTTAACTCGCCGGAATATGGAAAGAATCGTTACAGAAGAATGGAATGCTGATTGGGAAAAGGACATTGAACCTAACTTCGTAAAATTGTGGGAAATGCAAGGAGAAAAGAAGATTATTGAGGTAGATAATCGCCGTGTCGGTTATTTTTGGTTTGAGCAACATCCTGAGAAGAAGGAAATTTTTATCAACTCGATCCAAATAGTTGAGCAATTCCAGAGAAAGGGTGTAGGAACCGAGGTCATAGACGGGCTTCTCAAAGAAGCGATGAATCATAATTTAGAATTCATCAGGGGCATGGTTCAAAAGACTAACATCCATGCGAAGAAATTCTTTGAGAAGAGCAGGTTTAAATTCATTGAGGAAACAAAAAGTGGAATACTAATCGAAAGGGGATTAAAAGAAAACACCCGATGATCAAAATCAATAAGCCGTTAGAAAGATGCAAATTGGAAAAAACCCCTGCTTTTACCGATCCACGATATGGATGTGCACCAGAAGCGCGCTCTATACGTGAGCATCTCGAAAGAGGTGTGGTAACTATAGACAAGCCTGCGGGGCCAACATCCCATGAAGTTGTTGCGTGGGTAACTGATATCCTGAAGATAGACAAGGCGGCGCATACCGGAACACTTGACCCAAAGGTTACCGGAGTGCTGCTTGTCTTGCTCGGGGCGGCAACGAAGTTAGCTGATACGTTTCTTGGCGATAAGGAGTATGTGTGCGTGATGAAACTGCATCGGGAGGTGGACGAGGATAAACTGAGAAAGGTAAGCGAGGAATTTGTGGGCAGGATCTATCAAAGACCGCCATTGAAGTCCGCGGTCAAAAGGCAGATAAGGATAAGAACCGTGCACTTCATCGAGATACAAGAGATAGAGGGTCAGAATGTCTTGATGAAAGTAGGTTGTGAAGCAGGAACGTACATAAGAATGCTGTGCCATCATATCGGGCTCGCGTTGGGGGTAGGTGCGCACATGTCACAGTTGAGGAGGACGAAATCGTTTCCCTTCGATGAGGACACTCTCATCCCGTTACAAGACTTGAAAGATGCGTATGTCTCTTTAGAGGAAGGAGATGAGAGCCTTCTACGGAGACTCATCATGCCAATGGAATACGCGTTAGGGCACCTACGAGCGATAATTCTAAAGGATAGTGCGGTTGATGCGATCTGTCATGGTGCGGATCTTACCGCGCCCGGGATTACAAGGATAGAAGAAGGAATAAATAGAGGAAATCCCGTGGTACTATATACCTTAAAAGGGGAAGCGGTGGGCATCGGCGAAGCAACGATGAACTCGGAAGATATCTACCGAGCTGAACGGGGTATATGTGTAGAGACGATGAAAGTATTTATGAAGCCAGGGACATATCCAAAGGGGTGGAAGAGGAGAGCCGAGGTGGCTGAGTGGTAAGGCGCAGGCCTGGAGCTCGTGAGACTAGACTAGATAGCCTGTGTTCCGCAAGGAACTCAAGGGTTCAAATCCCTTCCTCGGCGAAACAACACTTTTTCTTTTTAGGAAAAAGAAAAATACAAGAAAAATGGGTGAAGAAGAGAAGAGGAGAGAAGAGGAAGAGGAAGAGAAAAAGAGGGAATTCAAGCATATTGTCAGGATTTTGGATACTGACTTAGAGGGTAAACGGAGCATAGCCTATTCGCTCTGTGGGGTAAAAGGAATAGGTAGGAGAGTAGCGAATGTAATTGCTCTCTCTTCTGGGCTCGATCCGCGGGTAAAAATGGGCGAGCTCTCCGGTGGTGAAATAGAGCGGCTAAAGAGTGCTATCAGCAGTGCAGAGAAGCGATTGCCGCAGTGGATGCTGAACCGGAGAAAGGATTTACTGAGTGGAGAGGACCGGCATATAATGGGATCAGACCTCTTAGTAAACTTACGGGAGGACATCAATCTGCTGCGTAAGATAAGGTCGTATCGGGGCATAAGGCATGAGAGGGGACTGAAAGTGAGGGGTCAACGAACAAAATCAACGGGACGAAAAGGAGCGGTAGTAGGAGTAATAAGAAAGAAGCAATTAGCAGCAGCAAGGGCTGGGACGAAGAGATAGATGAGGTAGATAAAATGGGTCATCCAAAGAGAAGGGGGAAGAGATACGAGAAGCCAAGAAGGCCGTGGGAGATGAAGAGGATAAAGGAGGAGAAAGAGCTAACCGAGATGTATGGACTCAAGAACAAGAGAGAGATATGGAAAGCCGCGAGCATCATAATAAAATACCGGAGGGAAATAAGAGCGATTTTAGCGGAGATAGCAGGGATGAAGCCCACAGAGCATACACTGCGAAAGCAAGAAGCCATCTTAGCGGCCTTAAGAAGGCGGGGTATATTGAAGGAGACGAGTTTGAGGTTAGAAGATGTTCTGGCGCTGAGGATAGATGATATCCTGGAAAGGAGGCTACAGACAAGGGTATACAAAAAGGGGCTGTCTAATTCGTTAAAACATGCCCGGCAGCTCATCGTTCACGGTCATATCGCGGTTAATGGAAGAAGGGTCACCATTCCCTCTTATATCATTGATATTGAGGAGGAAGGGAAGATAGGCTACTATGAGAAAGGAGAGTTTTGAAAAATGACGGGAGAGAGATGGGCAATGGCGCATATATTCTCTTCGTTTAATAACACCGTTATCACGATTACTGATATGACCGGTGCAGAGACGATTGCACGAGCTTCTGGCGGGATGATCGCAAAAGCGGACCGTGATGAGAGCTCTCCTTATACCGCGATGCTGATGGCAACGCAACTTGCGGAGCGATTAAAAGAACGGGAGATAACGGGTATACATGTGAGAGTAAAGGCAGCAGCAGGGCGTAAATCGAGGACCACTGCTCCCGGCGCACAGGCGGCGATAAGGGCCTTTGCGCGCGCAGGGCTGCGAATAGGGAGAATAGAGGATGTGACGCCGATACCACATGACGGCACCAAGCGCCCCGGTGGGAAGAGAGGGAGAAGAGTTTAACTCTCAAACTTTAGGAAAGTTTGATCAAAATGCTTCGCTGTCATTTAAGAAAGTTTGATCAACAAACTAAGCCCTTACAGGGCTTGCGGGGTCAACGGGGCGGAGCCCCGTTATTTAGAAAAAGTTTGATCAAAAAGCTGCGCAAGCTTTGCGGGAACTTCAGGAAAGTTTGAAATGGAAGTAAAAATAGTGGCACGTGGGGAAAATGAAGTGGAATTCATGCTTTCAGGTATGAAACCGCGGTTTGCAAATGCACTGAGGAGGGCAATGATTGCCGAAGTGCCCAAGCTCGCGATTGATGAAGTAGCGATTCATGAGAATACCTCGCTGTTATATGATGAGCAATTAGCGCTGCGGTTAGCTTTGATACCGTTGAAAACCGACCTGAGCGCCTTTAGTCCCGATGAACAGGTTTCTCTGACGTTAGAGGCGATAAGCCCGGAAAGGGAGGGGTATACGATGGTTTATTCGAAGGAGCTCATCTCTTCTGATCCCAAAGTGGAAGCTGCTTTTGAGAATATACCCGTGGTGAAGCTGATTTCAGCGGAGCGGGAGATCGGAGGTATCAAATCGATCGCGAAACAAAAGATTTCTCTCGAAGCGATAGCAAGGCTCGGCAGGGGTAAAGAACATGCGAAATGGCAGCCCGTTACGGTCTGCAGTTACAAAGACGTAGCAGACGAAGAAGGACCCACGAAGACGTTACTTTTCACCGTTGAGAGTGATGGCTCTTTGCCGGTGGATGAGATCGTAGTAGAAGCGGCGAGGATACTGCGAGAGAAATGTGAGAGCGTGGTGGAGGAGCTCACAGGGAATAAATTGCAACTATGAAATTGCCGTAAAGGATAGAACTAACAAAACCAGCGGTGACGAAGAGCATAAAAGGTAAATCAGGTGTAACCCATACTTCTTCGCCGATCTTACCCGCAGCGGCATAACGGTTGAGTTTTTCTCGCACCTCGTTGTCTATCTCCACACCGCCGAAAAGGACCGTTCTCTCCACGTTGCCCGCTTTCTCCTCATACCAATGGACTAATCTCGTATGCTTTACCTTCGAAAGCGCATCAACAGGTAGTCGATACCCAATGAACAGGTATCTGCGATCTTTTCTCAGCTCGTTGGGGCGTAAATTTGAGAGATTATAAAAAAACAGGGTGAGTGGAACGATGAGCGAGAGGATGGTTGCGTTTAAAAGCGTGGAGAGTGCAAAAGGAAGAGGTGTGAATCCCGTGTTAAGGGATAGAGAAAGGGGGAAGTGATGCGAAAAGAAGTGGATAGGAGGATGTGCGGGAATGAGCAAGGAAATGCAGATGAGCGATTTTGCATCCGCACCACCGAAAAGGTGTAATCTAAAGAAGAGATAAGCGAGTGCAGAGGTAAAAAGGAGGGAGAAGGTCAAGAGGATGAGGAACGGTATGCGATGGATGAAGAGGTTATACGAGGCGAACGGAATTCCCACCGCGATCATGAGCAGCCAAAGCCTGTTGGTTACGCTTCTGTTTTTGAGATCCCTCCAAGAGGCATAAATCAGGCAGGAAAAACAAAATACCACAATGAGGATATTTGATTCGACCATCTCTTACTCATCTTACGAAGGTATCAGAGGAGAACCTTACTCATCTTCCACGTTGCTTCAAAATCTCTTCTCAGATTCTTTATGCACTCCTCTTCGTGTAGATACAGTATACCAATATAGAGGGGCTCCTCTTCGTCCCGTGCTAATAATTTCTTGCCATCCATCGCCACCGTATCGTCAATTATAAAACTTTTGCCCGTTCTGCTTATGCTGGGGGTGTATCTGATCTCAATATCCTCTTTGTACTTATTTCTGAGCGCTTTCGCTTCTTCTATCTCTTCTATCTCCTCCTCGCCACCAAAGATCATCCTTATCTTCGACCCGCTCTTTATCCTCTCCTCGTAATATCGTCTATACGGCTCTTCTAAAACCCCGAGCCCGCTGAGCATCATTGATAGAGCATCCACCTTCACTTCTCTTCCTGCTATAATGCTCGCCATATAGGAAACAATCCACTTACGGCTACAATGAAGCGTTATGCGCCCTTTTTCTAGTTTTAGCCCATATTTCCCATAGTTATCCTCATATACTCTGTAAAAATCCTCGACTTGTTTCTCCCGTACCGAAAAATCGTCAGGCTCATAGAGCTCTCTTAGATACTCCTCATGCTCCTCAAAGAGTATCCTGGGGTGCACCGGTATCTGCTCATTCTGCACAAGCAGAGGTGATTGGTTTCGTCCTGATTCTGGGTATTCTTCTTTCCGCATCAACCATTTATCTCGCCATTCAAATCCCGGAATGGACGGGGGATTATGAAGCTCAACATACCGCTGAGGTCGCCGGTGACTTCTCAGAACTGAAGGTGCTCATTGAGGGGATCAAAGGGGAGCGTTTTGAGCGAACGACAACCGTAAAAATGAGTCCTGAAAAAGTCCCTATCTTTGGCGTCGCCCCGCCGGGCTCAAATCTGGTCTTCAATCCGGGAGCGGAGAAATTCGAGCTCATCGTCCCCGGTGAGGGAGGTGATGGCGGAAGCGGCAATTGGACGATACCTAATTCGGGATTCACCGATTATTATGACGCAGGTAACTCTAATAAAGTGGATGTCTCCTCTGGCGAGGTAAAGCTTTCATTGCGTGCCGCTGAAAATCTCATGTTAGATAATGAGTATAGAGCGTTGCCAGGGGGCACCTATTACTACGACCAGGTTCTCATCAAAAATAATAGCACGTTAGCCATTAATCCCGCGGGATCGGGAGTTTTGAGAATCTACGCCAATAACATCACGGTAGATTCGAGCTCAAAAATAAGCGCCGATGGATGTGGGGCTCCGGGTGGTGACAGTGACAAAATAGGTTATGGTGCAGGTTACGGGAACCCTGGAACTGGTGATGGGGGAGGCGGTGGTGCGGGCTACGGTGGAAACGGTGGAGACGGTGGTTATTATAACGTTGGACCTGGCGGAGCAGGAGGGGTGGCATACGGGGATGCGATCTCCGAGACGATAGCAATGGGTTCAGGTGGAGGAGGAGGTGCCTCAGGATCGGGCGGATCGGGCGGACGCGGTGGAACAGGTGGTGGGGGCATCTGGCTGGATGCCGAGCAAATAACCATCGAGGGCAGCATCTCTGCCAACGGTGAAGCTGGTAAGAGTGGCACTGGCAGGTCTGCAGGCGGTGGAGGAGGAGGCAGTGGAGGCGGCATCCTGATACGGGGAAAAGATGTTACCATCTCAGGCACGCTCTCTGCCAACGGTAGTAATGGAGGAGATGGCTATAAGACATCTCCTTATTTTGGAGGTGGAGGTGGAGGTGGAAGCGGCGGACGGATCAAAGTATTCCATGAATCTGCTCTTAGTGATCCAGCGTGGTCGGTGGATGGCGGGACAGGTGGATCCTTGGATGGGTCTGGAAAGGGAAACCCCGGAGAGAATGGTTCCACCGCGAGGATTCCAAGCATGTACCAGGCGAACCCCCCGCAGACCATTTATTATTCATCCGGTTACTTCGTTTCCACGGTCTATGATACGGGAAATGAGAGTGTACGGTATGGCGAGATGATGTGGGACGCTACGTTGAACGGTCAAGAGCTTGTTATGAAGGTCAGAACAGACTGGAATGAAAGCATGGTGTATGCAACTCCCTGGGATGACTGCCCCGGGCTCTCGTCGAAGAATGGGGAGAACAACATTGAGTTGCGGGGTGTGAGCTCGGTATCACCGGTTGCCCATCGCTACATTCAGTTTCGTGCGGAATGGTCAACTGACGATACCAGTAAGACACCTCTTTTGCACGGGTTCAACATCAATTATTCCTTCCCGGCCCAGACTCCTCTTCTGGCAAACGCCTCCGGGAGCATCACCTTCAACTCCAACTACCTCTACTATCCCAACCAGAAGATTGTGTACGAGCACGGTGCGGTGATTAAGTCTCAAAAGGAAGGCGGATTTATGCTCCAGGAACCTCCTCTTACGATCACCAACAAGAGCGGCATCCCGGCACTGAGAATTTCTATGGTCGAGTTAACCGGTGCGAACTATTCGTACTCCGGTGCAACGGCGACATCGGTGAAGAACAGTTACAAAGACTACGATCTGCTCGCCGACTGTTTGAGATACCCTAATTTGAGTATCAACCTCACCACTGAGTATCCTATTGTCTGGGGTAGCTGGTTTACCAGGGAGTTTGAAGAATCAGGATTTGACGGTTCTTTTTATGATCTCACGGTTACGGCAGAAAAGGTGGTGGTCAACGTGTATGGCTCTGAGCAGGGAGTCGAGTTGTATCTGGAGAAGACCGGGGTTGAAGTGAAGCTCTAAGTATCGAGTTGCAAAAGGTTTTTTTTAAAAAAGAAGAAAAAAAGGAAAAAATTAAAAGAGGAAAAAACTTCTCTTACACTTTTAGTTATCTCTTACTTTTTTCCGCCCTTGCCGCTGTCACTGTTTTTTCCGGCCTTGCCGCTGTCACTGTCATGGTTACTGTTTTTTCCGGCCTTGCCGCTGTCACTGTTTTTTCTGACTTCGCCGCTGTCACTGTCACTGTTTTTTCCGCCCTTGTCAATTACTCTTATCGTGTCACTGCCTTCAAATTCAGTTTCATCAGTTTTTCCGGTTACTGTTATATCCACCTCTTCTCCTACTTCGAGTATTTCTGTTACCTCAGACCTGTCGAATTTGACCATGAGACGGCCGTCGTCTTGGACTTCTCCCCACTCGGCACCAACAGATTTCCCATCATATAGAAGTTGAACACTCTCAATATCGATGTCCCCAACGACGTACCCATCCGACAGTTCGATGATGTAGGCTGTTATCCACTTTCCTTTGCTCTTGAGGTTGAGTGTCTCTGGCTCGATAACGACAGTAGCTGGTATTGGGCCAATAGCTAGTACTTCCGCAGGCGATGTGGGATTATCAACAGGGCCAATGGGATAAGGTTCTCCAAACCAGAATGTCATGGTGATCTCCCATGCTGCTTCTGGTCCTGGTTTGAGCTCACCTATGTTGTATTGCAAGCCAACTGCCACATCTCCCGTCATGCTAGTTACACCATTGAGCTCTCCATCCTGGTCGCCAGTCAACATCATGGTATCATACACATCTATACCATGGTTGCTGGAACGGTTACTGCCGGTGAAGCCGTTTTTGAAGTACCCTTGATCTTCGACCCAAACAAAGTCATTCTCTGGGTCGTACCAGGCGTTGTCATTATCTCCATAGGGGTAATACGGAATATCATAATCTACCAGCTCAAAGAACCTCACACCGGTAAGTGTCTCAGACCCGGTGTTCGTCAGCGTGTAGGATATCGTGAAGTAGCGTTCACTCCCGCTTGGAATGTAAACAGTTCTCCTTACTTCTATATTACCATCAGGAGTTTCAAGTATCGCAGTCGTATCAGGGTCGTTGTAATCCATTCCAAAATAGTCGATTACCTGAAAATCATAGGACCTGTGAATGCCGTCATCATACCATATACTGTAGATTTCCAGCGTACAACTTAGTTGTCCATCACCCTTATATAACCAAAAATTATCGGGATTATCGCTTCCTGTCCCCGTCTCACCAATATATAGTTCCAGGAGCTCATTGCCGCCATGGTATCCCGTTGTATCTTCCGCACTCACGGTTGCCACTGTCACAGCCAAAACGCACGCTATCATCGCCACGACCAAAATCGTTACGATTGGCTTCCGTGTATCATTTTTCGTATTGTTATTATCCATTTTTCTCTTTCTCACCTCCTATTTCCTTAAATCAATGTACATGGACAATACATATAAGATTTTCCTATAGTAACAAAATATTTACATAATTAGACAAAAAATTCTGAAGATCTGAAAAATAATTTGTGCACCTTGTGACCCGAACTTCAAATGAGGCGATTTTTTTTATAACTGAACGAGATACGATAGATAAAGTGAGCGTGGCGGGGAACCGGTGGTGATAAGAAGCAACGTGGTGGAAAAAACTTCTGACTGATTTTACTATCCATCCGGTTACTTCGTTTCCAGCGTGCATGATGCGGGAAGTGAGAGCGTAGCTTATGGCGAGATGACCTGGGACGCTACGGTGAATAGTGAGCTTGTTCTGAAGGTCAGAACAGACTGGACTGGAAGCATGGCGTCTGCAACTCCCTGGGCTGAATGCCCCGGGCTCTCGTCGACTGATGGGGAGAACAGAATTGGGTTGGCGGGTGTAAGCTCTGTCTCACCGGTGGCACATCGCTACATTCAGTTTCGCGCGGAGTTGTCAACCGATGATGAGACTGAGACACCTCGGCTCACAACGACGACCTCGGTGAAGAGCACTTACAAAGACTACGATTTGCTCGCAGCCAATTTGAGATACCCTAACTTGACGATCAACCTCACGACTGAGTATCCTTCCGTCTGGGGTAACTGGTTTACTAAGGAGTTTGAAGCATCAGGATTGGACGGTTCTTATTATGATATCAGTGTTACAGATAAAAATGTGGAGGTCAACTTGTATGGATATGAGCAAGGAATGGGGTTGTATCTGGAGAAGACCGAGGTTGAGGTGGAGATATAAGTAATTGCTCAATAAGGAGCGAAAAATCCTAAGTATAAAGGGATTTTGAAAGCGAAAGTCAGTTCCGAGGAACTAAATGAATTATTTTTAAAAATTAACATTTCAACATCCCTTTTATCTCTTCAACATCTTTGCTTAATATCTCATATTTCGCTCTCAATTCCTTCATCTCTTCCCTTAGCCCGGTTACAATGATTAATGCATCCTTTATTTCGACTATGTCTTCTCTTATTACACCTATGTCCGCACTCACACCTCTTAGAATCTCTACTGTTGTATCCTGCTTCTCAATCATTATATCCTGCTTCTCAATCATTATATCCTGCTTCTCAATGATCGTGCTTGTATCTTCCTTCACGCCTTTCAATATCTCTATTGTCTGGTTTTGTTTCTCAATCGTCTCCTTTTGTGCCTGGTGTAACTTTATCATCTCACCCCTTGCTAAATCTAACCTTTCACCTAACTCATCGGTTATGTCTCCTCGCTTGACTTCGAAGTATTCAAACTCACCGGTAGGCTCTTCAAAGGTTACATCCAATTCTTCAACCGATATGGGGTCTTCTTCGATTTTGATTTGTTCTATAAAGCTCTCGAGGTTTTCCTTTTCTCCCTCTGCAATTATCCTTACATCATAAGGTCTGATGTTTTCTACAAATCCCGCTATCTTTAACTTTCTTGCTATTCTGAACACTACACCCCTGTAACCCACTCCTTGAACTTCTCCTTTTACAAGGATGTTTGCCCGCACCATCTTATTCATTTAACTACACTTCTTATGTTTAACGTCATCATATAAATATAGGTAGGATAGGAGGAGGTGTGAGGGAGATGCCGAAAACAAGAACAATCGAGGTTGTGTATGAGGATGGAGTGTTTAAGCCGCTGGAGAAGGTGGAACTGGAGGAGGGGGTGAAAATGGAGATAGAAATTAAGAAGGAAAAGAAGATTTTAGATAAACATGAAAAAACAAGGGAAATTTTAGGTAAATTGAATACGTTTAAACCTATCAGTTTAAAGCCAGAAAAACTGGAGGAAATTTATATTGAATCCCGTCGTTATTGGTTCATCAGTTTTTATAGAAGCCATTCTGTATTCGAAGAGAGAACCTCTTGAAAGGATAATTTCAGGTTATGATGCCTTCGCACCTGTTAATGTTCTCGAAGAAACGCTCTTTAAGACAATAATTGGGATTGTTGGAGAAAATATAAAGAATGAAAACTTTTTCCAGATAAAAAAGGCTTGGATTAAAGGCATTGGAAAAGGAGAGGTCGAGAATAGATTTAATGTGATTTTAGAACTTATTAAGAATTAATTACCTCTACTATCCCAACCAGGAGATTGTCTACGAGCACGGCGCGGTGATTAAGTATCAAAGTGAGGGAGGATTTATGCTTCAAGAACCTCCTATTACGATCAGCAACAAGAGTGGCATCCCGGCACTAAGAGTTTCTCTGGTCGATTTGACCGGTGCAAACTATTCGTACTCCGGTGCAACGACGACCTCGGTGAAGAGCACTTACAAAGACTACGATCTGCTCGCAGCCAATTTGAGATACCCTAATTTGACTATCAATCTCACCACTGAGTATCCTTCCGTCTGGCGTGATTGGTTTAATACGACGTTGAAAGAATCAGGATTGGACAGCTCTTTTTATACCGTCAGTGTTACAGCTAATAAGGTGCAGGTCAGGCTTGAGGGAAAAGGGGAAGGTGTTGAGTTGTATCTGGAGAAGACCGGGGTTGAGGTGAAGCTATAAGTAACGAATTGCAAAATGCTAAGCCCTTTACAAGGGCTTGCGGGGGCACGGGCGGAGCCCACGATGTGTAATCGTGTGGTTCTAAATCGGCATGAACTTCAAGACCGCAAAGAGTCCAAATGCTGCTGATGCTAACACCACGGCATGTCTTAATCCCACAATAACTTTACCTTCCCCTAACTTCCCTGCTACTAATCCCGAACAAATTCCCTGGATAACGCCACAATGGAAGAAGAGCATCTTCAGCATTTCCACATTCACTCCTCTGATCATTACACCTCCCCTCCCACCTGCTCCCGCTTCCGCAACTGCCTCTCCCGCTTCCACCATCGTCGGTATAAACGAGTGGTACAGTACCAATAAGACGCCTAAGAAGACAAAGAAGGTGACGTAGCAAACCATTACATAAGGGCTCATATCCGCGATTCTTCTCTTCTCCAGCGATTTCAATTCCATCACGTCATCCGCAGCGATCTTAAGTACTACTCCTACCTCTCCTCCGGTCCGGTAGCCTTCTATGATCATTTCGATCGAACGTTTTATTATTCGTGTGGGATACCGCTTTGCAAACATCCTCAGTGCATCCTCGAAAGGGACACCCCAGGTGAGCTGTGTGGCAATCCTCCTCATCCCCTCGGTAAGCACCCCATATTCTCCTTCCGAGGTAAGCGTAACGGCATCTATCAGTGAGAGCCCTGCTCTCTTTGCTTGTGCAAGGTCACGAAGCAAGTCCGGAAATGCATCTTCAGCCTTCCTTATCCTCTTCTGCTCACTGTAAATATAATGTGCGGGTGGAACAAACGCCACGATACCTGCTAAGATGTATGCATCATACGGTGCGACAAACTCCAACCCGTAGATATACGAGATAAGCATGAGACATCCCGCAAGAGCGCTCGATAGGTAGCCCAATCGTACCGGTTTTTCTCTGATGACCTCCATAGGCTCTCTGAAGAATTGTATCAGGATTTTCTTTCTCGTTCTTCTTTCCAGCGTCTCCAGAATCTCATCCTGCATTTTTCTTCTCGTACACCCTCACGAATACAGATCAATCAAAAAGATAAATCCCGCAGAGCCAAGCGGAATGATGATATACACAATCGCAGCAAGTAGAGAGAGAGAAGCTGTGCCGAGGAAGCACATTATCGACATCACTACCATAATCAGGAGCGGTGCTGCAACCAGTCCTACCACATAAAATTCAGCAAACAAGCCCAGCATCGTGATAAAATCACCGTATTTCCTCCTCCTCTCTTCCATATACATCGTTGCTGCATTAATGAAGTAGGGCCCCATTTCACCACCGGTGAGTGCGGTTGTTACTGCTCCCTGCAAGAACGACCTCATCTGTTGGGAAGCGGTTACCGTTGCCAGGTTTCGTAGTGCGGTGATGAAATCAAGTCCAAGCAATTCTACATCGCGCACTATCTGTTTCGCTTCCATGCTTACCTCGCCGTAGTTTCCCTCCATCTCTGAGAGCTTCTTGAATATCTCATAAGGAATCACCCCAATGGAAGCCATCGAAGAGATATAACCGATAGCATAAGGGAGAAACGCTTCTATCTTCCCTCTCCTTTCCCATGCCTTTATGTTCGGTAAGCAATAAAAGCCGAAGAAAACAGAAAAGAAGGCGAGTAGTATACCCGCAGGAATGAGCATGAAATCTAGTAAGTCAAAAGAAGAAGAGAAGTCAACTTCGAGTATCAAAGAGAGCATGAGTTTCATGAGTAAATAGATAAAGAGGACACAAATCGCCCCTATAAGGGAATAAAAAAGAGCAGTTGAGAGCCATCTCTCCACGGGAACGTATATCCTCGCTCTTATAAGATTCTCTCGTACTGAATCGAATTTCGCTCTTCTCCTCCTGAAATACTCGCCGAATATACCATATGCGATCTCATTTATATCCGCGTTCATCCCTAATCCTCTTCTCCACCGCTTCCGGGTTTATACTATACTCAAATATAATCTTACTGAGCGACTCGAAGTCATTCATGCCTCTCTTTCTCATCCACTCCAGAATTCTCACCCTGCGTGCGAACTCCTCTGACAATTCATGCTCGCTCAGATTAAGCTTATCCATTATCTCGGCAAAGACGTTCGATTCTTTCTTGAACACAAATTCATCCGGCCGCCAGCTGAACAGTTCGTTCGTTTTTAACGTTTCATTATCAAAATCAACACCCGTTACTTCCATGATTTGAGTGCATCTCCTCACTCTTTTATTCTTCACTTTCACCGACCTCTGGATCGGTATGATGTCCAGGCTATCAAGCAGCATCAGAGGGATATCAATTGGAGGCTTTGTCAACCGTTTCACTACCGCATCTGCGGAATCGGCGTGAACTGTTGACAACGTGATGTGTCCGGTCGCCATCGCTTGGAAAAGTGTATACGCTTCTCTTCCTCTCACTTCACCCACCAAAATGTATTCGGGCCGTTGTCTGAGCGCAGTTCTGAGCAAATCGAACATCTCTATTGAACGCCCTCCTTCTTCTGCCTCCCGGGTAACTGCTGGAATCCAATTCTGGTGCATTAGATTTATCTCTCTCGTGTCTTCGATGGATACGATTTTACTTTCGGGGGGTATGAACATAGAGACAGCGTTTAAAACCGTTGTTTTCCCCGAGGCGGTCCCACCAGAGATAAGAATATTAGAGCCATTTCCTACCGCCATCCAGAGATAGGCAATCATTTCCACGGAGAACGTCCCGTAATCTATGAGCTCGATCGGCGTAATAGGTATCTCCTTAAACTTCCGTATGGTAAATGTCGAGCCTCTCGTTGTCACCTCGTGTCCGATGCTCAATTGTAATCGATCTTTGGTGGGGAGAGAAGCATCTAAGAGTGGTTTTGCCATCGAGATGTGCCTGCCTGCTCGCTGTGCCAATTTATAAATCATCGCATCTAATTCTGGCTTAGCAAATTGTACATTCGTTTCTATCGAGCCGTATTTTCGATGATACACGTATAGGGGGATTCCAGGACCATCAGCAGAGATGTCCTCCGCCATTTTATCATTTATAATCGGGTCTAACTTCCCGTATCCAATGAAATCCCTCCTTACGTAATACATCATCGTATCCAGTCTCTCAGGGCTTATTTCCATGGATAAATCACCAACCAGCGCTTCTACCTTCTCCCTCAGGAATTCATCTGGTTCAGTAACACGGGCGAAACTCACGTCTATCGTCTCGTAGAGGTGGTTTTTTATCTCCTTTAATAACTCTCTCTCACCGCTCGAGAGGTTCGGCTCCACAACTTCGTAAAGAGGAGGCGAAGAGTTTATAATTCTGATAGCTGCATAAGGTTCGTTAACGGCATAGCGCTCTATCTCTCGACCTCTCGTCTCGTTCTCTTCCCTCGCTTCCGGGACCTGGAGCTCTCCCTTCTCTTCACGTTCTTCCTTCCTCTCTTCTTTTCCCCTGGTCCCTCGTCGTAGAATTCTCTTCCAATCTTCTTTCACGTATATCAATTGTCCATTTCATAATTACAGCAGTAAAAATGTATCGATATCTTCAAAAAAAGTTTAAAAATTATAAAAAAAAATTTTATATACCCCTCTGCTCGAGCAGTGCTCACACAAAAGGAGTGAACTTCAACTGGTGATATCCTTCCTCTCCTTTCTCTTCACCCGCATCCACGCGCAAGGGTGCGATATTATAGATGACCGTGTGCGGCTTAACGCCGTAAAGATTAAGCGTGCCGTTGAGTGGTATGAAGCGGAGATGAACATCAGCCATCTCACAGATCTCGTTCTTTAACTTCGCAGAAGGTTTCAAAACACCTACTAAAACATCATTTGTCGTTCTCGCCCAGGACACCACCTCTGTAAGCGTTTCCCTTACCTCATCCTCTGAGTAAATATTCAGACTGGTTAAACCCAGTACGTGCAATATCGGTTTTTTTAGCCCCTTATAAATCTCAAAGTAGTTATCCAAGTAATTCTTTACGGACGGGACTTCTCTACCGAACTGGGTTTCACTTTCTGAAGCAGTAGGTATCCTCAAGTTTTTATCAAGCATGTCTTCGCGCACATAATCCAGAAGAAGCTTCTTCACCGAGGAGAAATAAGAGCCATCCTCTGGTATGTATATAACGCCACAGTCGTTGAGCAAGAAATCGGAGATGGTGTGGAATAAAATGGGTCTGTAACCCCAACTTATGCTATCATCCGATATTTCTAATAAGACAAAGCCCCCCTTCGGATAGCCACCAACTATCGTATCCAGATCCTCTATTCCCGTAGAATAATTTCCAAAAAGGAGTTCTTTTTCCTTGATTACCTTGTGCCTCCCGCTCCCTAATTCGGTGGCGGGGGTTATGAAATGGGTGAACTTCCCCTCTTCCAGGGTAAAGGGATAGTTACCACGGGGAACCTGAAGCCCTCTCAACTTATCTATAAACACTTTCCGCACGATTCTATTATCCCTCTGCTCTTTCTCTAACCTTAAAATACCGTCAACGAGATAATCCAGTCTCTTCTCACCGGTATATTCACTTATCAAGATTAAATGTGTTCTCGTCTTTCGAGCGATATCGAGCATAGAGGTTTCAAGCTTTTCTACGCTCTGTGTTTCTTTTCCTATCTGAAACGAGACGGCATCCCAGCTGTCTATGATAAGAATCGTAACGTTCTCTTCTGCAACAACGCTGTAAACAGATCTCAAGAAGCTTGTCAGGTCCTCGTAGAGCACTTGGGCCTCAGCTTCTGAAAATTCAGACTGAGTGGCGTCAATAACATTCTTCCGAGGAACTTGTTCTTCCAGTCCCGGGAACTGTTTATACAGTGCGGTCGGGTCGATACGAGTTGAGATATAAACGCCTTTCGTATCTCCATTGCATACTCTTTGGAGCAGCGTTATCGCATAGGTTGTCTTCCCAGTTCCAGGAGCTCCTTTAAGCAAGAGGGTATAACCCTCCATCAACTTAAGTGCGCTTTCTACTTCGTGCATGATTGATCTCCCTCCACATTCTTCTCATCTTCTATCTTTTATAAATATTTGCAACAGTTAAAAAATTTTTTAATGATATATATATATACGATTGTTTTTTTTCCATTTTGCATGGTGCACCTACCTGGGTACTTACGACTTAGCTCCTGTTCTTGAAGCCGCTTCCGCCGTCCTTTTCGCTATGATCTCCTCTATGCTTCTCTTCTCTTTTACACTTCGCACCGTATCGATGAAATTGAAGAGCGTCGCGGTATACGGGCTCTTCTCATTAATCCTTATCACACGCGATTTCCCGATGTCCAGTTCAGTGATTATACCTGCAGTTACGAGGTCAGAAATAGCTTTTCTGACGGTCACGTGGCTCTTCTCCAGGGTGTCTGCGAGTTTAGTGATGTTCGTGAAGTACCCCGGGTTATCGTAAAACAGGAGTATTATCTCAAGATGTGTGCTACCTCCAAATATCTTTTCTAATATATCCATATATTAATTAGTTTACTTCACAATACTATATAAATAACTATCCAATTTTTACTATCCTGGTGCCACCATCATGCGCGCTCGATTCTCTTCTCTATTATCTCCCCTATGCTCTTGTTCTCTTTTAAACTGCGCATAGAATGGATGAAAGTGAAGAGCGCTTTGGTATACGCGCAGTTCTCGTTTATCTTGATCACCCGTGACTTCCCGATATCCAATTCGCTCAATATCCCTGCCTCGATGAGGTCGGAAACGACTTTTCTGACGGTCACGTGGCTCTTATCAAGTATCTTTGCGAGCCCCGTGATATTGTTGAAGTAGCCGCCGTTGTTGTAGAAGAGGAGTATAAGCTTAATATGTGTATTATTTCCAAATATCTTCTCCAAGGTTTCCATCGCTGCTCACCTATTATTAAATATACCATATATATTTTTCGATGTGATGAAAAAAATTTATAATGGTTCTCAAAAAGTATTTTAAATGTATGCCAGAAATAGTGAAAACATTGGGTAATTGGAGGATATATGCATACGTCCAAGAACTTGTCGTTCGATCCCGGCTTGATAATTCGTAGCGGTGCGTTGTATTCCATTTTAAATTATTTTCAAAAAATATTCATATATTCGCAAAAATAGTTGCAAATATCGGAGCCTTTAAATATAGATAATTAAAACTTTTATAATCAGGAGGTGAAAAAAGGAAAAGTGAAACAAGAAAGAAAATCGTTACGCAAAGATACAAGGGGGTTCACTGGTCTGGAGGCCGCAATCGTGCTGACCGCATTCGTTGTGGTAGCCGCGGTCTTCTCATACATGGTGCTGGGCGCAGGGTTCTTCAGCACGGAGAAAGCAAAGGCGGTCGTGCATACCGGCGTTGAGCAAACGACTTCTTCGGTTGAACTCGCTGGCAATGTGATTGGACATGCAGATTCGGAGGAGTGTAATGGACTACGGAATGTAACGCTTTACTTACAGTTAACCGCAGGTAGGACTCCGGTGGACATGAACAAGCTGGGAATTGCCTATACGGACAAATACGTGTATAATGGGAGTCTTGTTCATAGTGATGATACTGCCTACGACCCTCAACATGTGAACACAGACAATGTCACTGCTCCTGGAACATGGGACTATGCCTTTGTGCCAGATCAAACAGGTAACCCGGGAAACGGTAATAACATGCTCGATGCAGATGAGAAAGTCAAGGTGTTTATCTGGCTACCAGCAGAGGTCGGAGATGGCCTGGGATACGTTACAGTTTATAACTGGTTCCAGGTAGAAGTGAAACCGGAGAAGGGTGGAAGTATCGCGATAAAGAAAACAGTGCCAGGAGCTATTGACGATGTGATGATACTGTATAGCTAGCGGAGAGGTAAAAATGAAAGAAGAAAGAGCAAAAAGCATTTTTAGGGACAGAAAAGGGTTCACGGGGTTGGAGGCGGCAATCGTGCTGACTGCATTCGTGGTCGTCGCTGCGGTCTTCTCATACATGGTGCTGGGCGCAGGGTTCTTCAGCACGGAGAAAGCAAAGGCGGTCGTGCATACCGGTGTGGAGTCCGCAACTTCTTCCGCAGAACTCGTTGGCGATGTTATCGGAATAGGTGATGGCACTGAGATAACAACGATAAACTTCACCATACAGTTGACTGCGGGTCAAAACCCGGTAGACCTCAATAAATCAGTCATCTCGTTCACGAATAAAAGTATCCACAACGAATCGGTGACGTGGACTTACACAGTGTATCAAGAAGTAGGAAGTAGCAACAATCTGCTGGAAGCGAACGAAAAGGCGGAGATTATGGTTTATCTTGCTGGAGTGGATGATGCCGGACTAGTAACAGGACTCGGCACGTATAATAAGTTCACGCTGGAGTTCAAGCCGGAATTAGGAGGAACGCTGCCTATTATAAGGACAACGCCTGGTGCACTTTATAATGTGACGAGACTGTACAGCTGAGTGGAGATGATGAAAAAAATGAAGACGAGAAGAGGAATAGTAAAGGACGAGAAAGGGTTCACCGGTCTGGAAGCTGCAATTGTTCTCACTGCATTCATCGTTGTTGCTGCAGTCTTCTCATACATGGTGCTGGGCGCGGGTTTCTTCAGCACGGAAAAGGCAAAGGCGGTCGTGCACACGGGCGTGGAGAAGGCGACTTCCTCCGCAGAGGTCGCTGGCGATGTTATCGGGCATGGATGGCAGTACAATAACACAGGTACAAACTGGACCTGGTATTATTATTACAACTATTCAGATAGCGGTGGTCACACTCTGGATTCGACGAATCTCACGGTTGTGGAGTTCCAGGTACAACTCACTGCCGGGCAGAGTGCGATGGACATGAACAAAGTGGTGATCTCCTATAGTGACAGCGATACATACGTGCCAGAGTTAACCTATGCAAGCGGTGTTAATGCAAGTAAAGCCAATTTTTCAATGACTTCAACGACTGGAAGCTGGAACTACACCCTGGCAACTACTACTGAGATGGGTAAAGTAAACATGCTCGACCCGAACGAGAAGATGACCGTTATCGTTGGTCTACCTGACTACGGTGTAACAGCGGGCAAGAGTTTCAAGATAGACTTCAAGCCAGCGCTGGGCGGTACAATCACCATATCGAAGACCGCACCCGGTGCCATAGACAAGACGATGCTGCTCACGTCGTAGCGTATGAACCCAAAAGCGAAAAGATAGAGGGTTTTTTTATTTTTTACCCTCACACTTTCTTTCTTTTTTACAAGAAAACGATGCCGGATACAGGATGCTGGATACAAGATAAAGGTTTGACTTGTATCTTCACATTTTCTCGCGGGAATCTGTGTAATCGTGTGGTTATAAAAAGAAGAAGTGCAAAATGGAGCTGATAGACCGGATAAATGCATTGGAAGGCGAAATAAAACTGGTGAAGAGTGAGGTAAAGAAGGTTCTCGTCGACTTATGCGAGATGATGAACACTACAGAAAACCCATTTGCTCATTTGGAACAGTTTCGACTGGGAGGTGGAGGCGTTGACGAGGAGCGACTGAAGAAGCTGGAAGGGGCGGTGGAAGAATTGAAGGAATTTGGTGGAGGAGAGGGAATAGATGAAGAGAGGATAGGAAAATTGGAGGAGGCTATGGAACAATTAAAGGAAATGGGGAAGAATTTGGAAGCTGCTCTAGAGAAGCTGGCGGAAACAGAGAAACGGTCGGGGAAACCGCTCATTCACAATCAGGCGGCTTCAGAATCCGAATTGAATGAAATCGGAATGGGAGCCGGAGAGAGATATGGAACCGGAACAGTTGACACGATTACCATTGCACAACTCGTTCAATGGGCGGACACCACACTTAATCGTGTCGGGATGGAGAAGTTAAATCAGGTCGTCGAGTTGTATGAACTCACCGGTCGTATCTCAAAAGAGATGAAGGATACCATCTTCAAAATCGCAGAGCTCCCTGATGCAGTCCTAAGCACGGAGAAAGAGCACATCGAGACGAAACACTGCATCATCGCACTTTGTGAATTAGACCGGATTATCACCGGTCGGCATCAGGATCTGTTCGTGCTTCTAAAGGACCTCTGTTAAGAAATCCCAATGGCAAATACTACCAAATCCCAAGTAAATCCCAATTTCAAAATCCCAACGCTTACCGGCGTAATTTCCAAATCCCAACTGCCAAATCCCAAAAATTTGGTAGTATTGGTATGTATTGGGATTTGGGATTTTCCAGGAGATACAAATACAGGAACGAGGATGTAAAGATGTCAGAAACGGCGATTACCACTGCGATAATAACCATTGCTTGTGTGATCTGTGCAGGCATGCTCATCAGCGCAATATACCCCGCGATGCATCGCGCTACATCGTCCGTTATCTCAACAAGTGAAAAACTCGGCGAACGAATTGAAACGTCCATTGATATCATTGCAGAAGCGACGAACGATACGTCGCAGCACGCATACATCTGGGTAAAAAACATCGGAGCTTCGGAAATACCGCAGGTAGAAAACTCCGATGTCTTCTTCGGTAAGATAAACGAGTTTCAACGAATTCCTTTCAATTCAAGTCCGTCAGCACCAGCTCCATGCTGGAGTTACGTTATCGAAAACGACGATGGTAACCAGAGATGGGACGTGGGCGAAACGCTCAAGATAACCATAAACTCCTCTACACCCCTCACCTCCGGCAACTATTACGTTAAAATCATCCTTTATAACGGGGTATCAGCTGAAGATAAGTTCTCTATATAAAACCACAAGACACTTTTTATTTTTTACAAAAAGAAAACCTGTGCTAAAAGAAAAATCTTGTTTCTTTGGTCAAGCTTTCTTTTCCAAAGAAAGGTTGTGTGTAATCTGGTGGTTATAAAAGAAGAGAAGGAGGAAAAAAATGGGATTCGGGACTATATTTGCTACGCTCGCCATGGTCGTGATTATCGGTATCTCCTCTTACCTCTTCACGACAGGTGCTCTCTTCACCATGGATACGTTATCCGACTCGCTCAAGAAGATCAATGAAATAGATAATGCGCGCCTTAAAACAGAAATAGAGATAGGAAATGTCTCGGTCACAACGACCGGCAACTATAGCATAATAAATCTCACGCTTAATAATACCGGCGCAACGAAGATATTAAATTCGGATTTTGAGCATATGGATATCTTCCTCTGCTATCATAACGATACGGGGGCAGGAACTATCACCATCCACCGGCGGATACCTTATAATGATACGAATTATAATAGCAGTGCATTGCAGGATAACGAATGGACCGTGGTGAACATCACACCGGATTTAATAAATCCTGGAATATTTGACCCTGATGAGCAGATGAAAATCGTGATACAAGTTGAACCAGCGATAAACAGCACCATCCAGAACTGGTTAAAAGTAGTCACCCCAAATGGCGTTTTTGACGCCAAATATTTCGAATAATTTTATCACTATCTTTTAATTAACGTACTAATCTTTCAATTAAAATACTCATCTCGTCCAATTAAAATACTCATAGTTTTCAAAAAAGTCTCAGTCAACAAAAGATTTTTATTCCTCCTCAGGCAAATCATGAGTAATACGATGGGAAAAGAAAAGGCTGGGGACTCTGAAGAAATAAGAATCACTTCTGCGTATGACAGTAAAGAGATAATTACCAGCGGAAACCGGGAGATGGACAAGAAGATGGGAGGGGGAATACCTGTTGGCTCGCTTACTCTTATCGAGGGTTCAAATGATACCGGGAAAAGTGTGTTAACCCAACAACTGATGTGGGGAGGACTACAGCAGGGTTTTACCTTTGCTACGTATACCACGGAAAACACCATAAAAAGCCTGTTGAAACAAATGGACAGTTTATCACTGGACATATCTGATTATTTCGTGTTCGGGAAGCTAAAAATGTATCCTATTCATATGGAGGGCATAAAATGGGCTAATGACGTTCCTTTTCTCGATTACATCACCGCTGACGTCAAAGCGAAGCATTCGGAGGTCATACTCATCGATTCTCTTACCGTTTTCGTCTCTGACGCTTCAGATAACGATGTCCTCAATTTCTTTGCGTCTTGTAAAAATATATGCGATTCCGGCAAGACGATCCTGATAACTGCGCACACGTTTGCATTCGGTGAGGAAGTGCTGACGAGAGTGAGGTCAATATGTGATGCGCACCTCAGCCTGAGAAAAGAAGAGGTGGGAGATAGACTGCTAAGAACAATGGAGGTTGCAAAGATACGAGGTGCTCAGAGGACTACGGGAAATGTAATCGCCTTTGAAGTCGAGCCAGCATTTGGATTGCGAATAATTCCCGTCTCCAGAACAAAAGCATGAGGAGGTGATAAAATGAGAACTCCCAATGTCAAATACTACCAAATCCCAAGTAAATCCCATCCACCAAATCCCAGCGCACAAGGCGTAATTTCTCACTTTAGCGAGTTTGGTAATAGTGGGATTTGGAATTTGTTTGGTAGTGTGGGGCTCTGCCCCATCATGGGCTCCGCCCATGCCCCCGCATCGTGGGCTCCGCCCACGTCCCCGAAAACCCTGAAAGGGTTTACCGGAGGGGCTTACCCGCAAGCCCTGCAAGGGCTTATTGGTATGTATTTGGATTTGGGATTTTCTAAGACGAAATGCCAGACATAAAATTGCCGTTTGAGTATAATAAACTCGAGATTACTGAAGACTCTGACCTGACGCAGAGTGGGTTATACCAGATATTGCCCTTTGAGAGTAAGAACCAGGTTGAGGAAAGCAAACACGTTCTCTGGTATTTACAAAGGGTTCATTTAGATGCCGTTGGGACACCAAAGTTCTATCCGAAACTTTCAAGGAAAATGAAAGAGATAAAGCGTCCAAATTTAATCTATCCCGTAAATCAAGAGATATCCGTGCATATCTGCTATGATAAAGAGGATGCGAGACCCTATTACATTCCTATTGAGCCTTTTCTATTCAATAACTTTGATAGTTTGGTTGCAGAGGTAGAGAAAAAAATATCGGTATTAGTAGATAAATATGAGGAGCCGAAAAACGCAGAGCAGAAGAAGGCTGTCCTTGAGAGCTGCATAGATGCGGTATGCGAAATAAAAACAGGATCAAATGGTGGGAATGGTAAGTGGAATGGTAATGGACAGGATAAATTCCTGAAGTTTGTATCTAAGCTCTGGAACGATAATGGAAATGGTGAAAAGCTATCCGTCACTCTTTTTGAGCTCAAAGCGATAAAATACCTTATGATAAGGGATAAAGTGGGATTGGGCATTTTGG
>JACUTR010000092.1 GCA_014859735.1 Candidatus Methanophagales archaeon
CCACGGTTTCGGGAACGACATCCACTTCCTTCTCCTCGAGTGGCTCCAGAAGGTTCGATCGAGCAACGGTGGCTCGTACGATATCCTTCGCTTTCTCCGTGTTCGTTGCTTTATCTTCCCATACCCAACTGCACTGCTCTCGTATGTTCGCCATCTCATAGAAGAAGGGATTAAGACCCGCCGACATACAGGTCTTTCTGAACGTGGGCTCGTGTAATCGAGGAGAGCACGCTGCGACTATCACTCTATTCACTTTCCCATCTCTGATATCCTGCTTTATTATCCCCTGCCCGGGGTCTGAACAGACATACATGTAGTCCTTGGCGAGTACCACGTTTGGCAGCGTTGCTGCGTAATCTCTCACGGCATCGACATCGACGGTATTCTTAATGTTTATCCCACAATGACAGACATATACACCGATTTTAGGCTCTTCTACAGGCTCTTCCATTTTAGGTTCTTCTTTTTCTTCCGCCATTTCTTTTTACCTCCTTTTCACCTCTTCAGTCTCTGGTAGAGATCTCCCTTTTCATCGTATATACTGACCTCCAGAGGCATCTGTCCCGGTAGCGTATGCGTTGCACATGCGAGGCAGGGGTCATATGCACGGAACGCCATCTCAACCATGTTCAACAATCCCTGGTCTACTTGCCAATCCTTGATTAAATTCTGCGCCGCTTTCTTTACCGACATACACATTGCGCCATGATTGTGCCCGGTTGCAACGATTATATTCAGTTTCTGCGCTATTCCATCTTCATCCGCCCAGTAGTGGTGGATTAGAGTCCCCCGGGGAGCTTCTACGCTCCCTACTCCCTCGCCAGGTTCTCCTAACTCGCCTCGTATATCCTTCGAGGTAATCTCAGGGTCTTGTATCAACTCCAAGCACCGCTCCGCAGCGTATATCAGCTCTACGATTCGAGCCCAGTGGAACGCAAGTGTATTATGCACCGGCTTCTTGCCAAAGAAATCATACATCTGTTTGTATGCTGCTTCTGCGGCATCTGTAGCCATACCGCTTGCCACATTGAGCCGTGCTAATGGAGCTACCCGGTAAATACCACTTTCAGGCCCGTCGATGAGCCCTTTCCAACCTACTTCTTTCAAGTAGGGGAACTTCAGATACGACCATGGGAGCACGGCCTCTCCTATGTAATCTAAGTAATCTTTCACTTCAAATTTCGCATATTCCTTGCCGTTCGGGTCCACTACTTTTATCATACCATCGTAAAAGTTCACCTTGTCGTTCTTGTCCACCGTTCCCATGTAATAGGTCTCGTGGTAGTACGTATCGCCCGCTATTATCTCCACATAATCCTTGTTCTTCAACACCACATCGCTGAGTATCTCGAGGCTTTTCTTAGCAAAATCAACATTCGACTTCGCCTTTTCCTCTATCTCGGCCCGCTCCTCCTCTGATAGAGCCTTTGACATTCCTCCGGGTAAACCACAGACGGGATGCGTTGCCTTACCACCAACGATCTCCTGGATTCGCTGCGCATAGCTCCTGTGCTTTATTACTTCCAATCCTAATTCCAAACCGACTTTCCCTATTACTCCTACGACGTTCCTACTTGCAGGGTCTGCCGTCGGCCCGACGACAAAATCAGCAGCTGCTAAGGCATAAAAATGAGCGATATGGCTGTGCACATAGTGAGCAGCGTAAGCCATCTCACGTAATTTCTTCGCTGCCTCTGGTGGTTCAGCATTGAACACCGCATCGTTTGCCTTTGTCGATGCCATGTGGTGCGCCCACGGGCATACGCCACAGATCCGTGGCACGATACGGGGTATTTCTTCTACCGGTCGACCTACGCAGAACCGCTCGAATCCTCTCAGCTCAACTACCTGAAAGTAAGCATCCTTCACATTCCCCTCGTCATTGAGGAATATACAGATCTTACCATGTCCTTCCAATCTCGTTATAGGTGAAATGGTTATCTCCTTATTCCTTTCTCCTACTGGAACCGCTGGCTTCTTTTCGGTTACTTCAACTGGTGGCTTCTTCTCCGCTACTTCAGCCGGTGGCTTCTTTTCTGCTACTTCAGCCGGTGGCTCTTCCTTCTTTCTGAATAAACCCTTCAATTTCTCCATTTTTCACGCCCCCCCTTCCTTCTCTGGTTTTATAATCACGCGTTTTAACATACTACCCGGTAGCGTAAACCGGTAAAAGGTGCCAAGTGGGTCTTTTACCTGATTGAGCAACTCTTCAACTTCTTCTGGTGTTCCGACATCGATCATTTCAGTTTCATCTTCCACTCCTAAGATAGAAGCAATTGCGGACAAAACCGCAGCACCATGGTCTTTTATCTCAGGCGAGGGGCCATAACAACCACGGCAGGGCATGTTCGCGTTTATGCATCGAGCGCCACACCCCCCACGTGTTGCAAGTCCCATGCACAATATGCCCTGATCTAACAGACATTTTTCGGGATCTATCTCTTTGAGCTCATGAGGTCTGTATATACGTTTAATCTTCTTCTCCTCGTCTCTCTTGCGTTCACATTCATCACAGAGGTTTTTGTCAAAAGCAACAACCGCACCCTTAGGAGGAAGTTCTCCCGTCTCCGCATATTTCGCTAGTATCCCTACCGCATCGAGTACCCGGTCTACCGTAGGCGGACAGCCAGGAACGTAATAATCAACATCCACCGTTTGATCTAATGTTTTCACGGTGTCCCAGAAATCAGGAAGGGTTAACTTCTCTCCTCCATTCGTCATCATCTCCGTCTGTGGTGTGACGAATTCAGGATTCACGGTAGAAGGTGTGTCTTTATAGGCCACTTTAAATATCTGCTCTCTGTTTGCTACATTTCCCAGACCTGGTATGCCACCAAAGCATGCACAGCTTCCAAACGCGATCATCACCTTTGATTTCTCTCGCAACATCTTCGCTATCTCCTCGTGCTCTGAATTCCGCACTGCACCATTGAACAAACAGACATCTATGCTCTTCGGCTCCATCTTCTCCACATCTTCATACTTGAAGTCCATTGCCACAGGCCACAGAACGATATCAGCAATGTTAACCACGTCCAGTATCTTCTCATCGATATCTAACGTTGCTATATCACAGCCTCCGCACGTTGCAGCCCAGTATAATGCTATTTTTATCTTCTCTTTCGGTTCCTTCTTTTCTTCCTTTTTCTCTTCCTCTTTCTCCTCTCCCATCTCTTTTCTCCTCCTTTCCTCGCTATTCACTTCGTAATGGACTTGGTCCTAACTCCTTCAACTTAGCTGTAAAATCAGTTACCTCGCGTGCGAATTTCGCGCCTTCAGCCGCTGAACACCATTCCAATCTCAATCTCTCTGGTTCTATTCCAAATTGGTCCAGCATTCTCCTCAGCAATTCGATTCTTCGTAACGCTTTGTAGTTACCGTCTATGTAATGGCACTCACCGGGATGACAGCCTCCAATAAAAACGCCATCCGCACCTCTCGCAAATGAATACAGAATGAACGAAGGATGTATCCGCGAACTGCACATCACCCGTATCAATCTGATATTCGGCGGATATTTCAGACGAGATGTCCCTGCGAGGTCCGCAGCGGCATATGTGCACCAGTTGCATGTGATCCCTACTATCAAAGGCTCAAAGTTCTTCTTCTCTGTTGCCATTTTTACTACCTCTTTATTACTATTTCAAGGTACAACCTCTATATAAAAGCGTAATAAAGTGGCATATGGTGGCATTTGTGACACGTGAGTACATGCATAAGTATATGTAGATATCGGCACATCCCGAAGCCAGGATAAAAAGGGGAATGAAAAGGTAAGCCTCGAGTAAAAAATCAAATCACTTAGACGTTTAATAAACAGAACGTTCCTAAGATTAAAAAGGTGTGGCGCGGTGAAGCTACTTGTCTTGGGTATAGGGAATCCGATCTTAGGAGATGACGGCGTCGGCTTTCATGTAGCACAGGAATTGGCGACGCGGATAAAGGATGACGCGATAGATATCGAAGATGCGAGCACAAGTGGTTTGAATGTGCTCGATATCATCATGGGATACGAGAAGGTGGTTATAATAGATGCGATAAAGACGGAGGGAGGTGAGCCCGGGGAAATATACCGGCTAAGACCAGAAGACTTTTTCAAGTCTGTGCATCTCGCGACGTCAATGCATGATCTGAACTTACCAACGGTACTAGAAGTAGGCAACAAGCTTATGCCTGAGGAGATGCCTCGTGAGATCGTGATATTTGCGATAGAAGTCGAGGAGATAGAGAAGTTCACCGAGGAGATGACTGCAAAGGTAAAAGAAGCGGTTCCTAAAGTGGTGAATCTCGTTTTGGGAGAGATCGGGAAGAAATGAGCAGAGTGGCCTCCAATCCTCATTTAATCTTACTCCATGCGCCAACCGTGTATGACTTTCGGAAGTATCCTATAATGTTCGGTCCGATTGCTGACGGGGTCCCCTCAACTCCCCTATTCGAGATGTATCCGATCGGATTTTTCTCTATCGTGGAACATCTGGAGAGGAACGGGATCGGGGTAAGGATCATCAATGTAGCGGTGAGAATGCTCGGTAACGATGGTTTTGATCCGGAAAAGATGATACGCAGGCTTAAACCAATGGCTTTTGGAATTGATCTCCATTGGCTTGCTCATGCACAGGGGAGCCTCGAAGTAGCGAAGCTCTGCAAGAAATACCATCCCAGCATACCCGTCATCTTCGGTGGATTTTCCGCAACGTACTTCCATGAAGAGGTGATTCGCTATCCTGAGGTGGATTTTATCATACGGGGGGATTCTGCCGAAGAGCCCCTGCTCCAGCTCATGAAAGCGATTGTTCACCATTCTTATTCCACCATCAGCACACTCCCAAACCTTGTATGGAAGGATGGCAGCGGGAAGGTGCATGTTAATCCCCTGACGCATGTTCCAACCGAATTGAACGAATTTTCTAATAATTACCTCCCTGTTTTCAAATCGGCTCTGAAATACCGTGATGTCGGAAGTCTGAGCCCGTGGAAAGGCTGGTCTTCCCACGAGTGGTTGGACTACCCGATCACGCCGGTGATAACCTGTCGCGGCTGTATCCATAATTGCACCTTCTGCGGGGGTTCCAGGAATGCACTTGCAGTATACTGCAATCGGAAGAAACCAGCTTTTCGGGACCCGCACTTAATTGCCGAGGACATTCTAAAAATCACGAGGTATACAAAAGCACCCATATTCGTTATCGGGGACCTCCTCCAACCAGGCGAAGAATACGCTTATACCGTCCTGGGAATCTTGAAGAAGGCGGAATTCAAAAACCATCTCGTGTTTGAGTTGTTCAATGCTGCACCGAAGGACTATTTTGAACTCATGGCGGAATCTGTTGAAAACTTCAATTTTGAACTCTCGCCAGATAGCCATGACGAGCGGATAAGAGTGATAGAGGGGAAGCGGTATACGAATGAAGAGATTGAGCAGAATATAGGGTGGGCGTTGGATTCGGGGTGCAACCGATTTGATTTCTTCTTCATGATTGGTCTCCCTTTCCAGACCCGCGAATCGGTCATGGAGACGGTGGATTGGTCTGGGTATCTGATGGAGAAATTTGGTACACGCGTGGTACCATTTATTTTACCGTATTCCCCTTTTCTTGACCCCGGCTGCATCTTATACGAGCATCCCGAAAAGTTTGGATACAAGATTCTTTTTAACACGTTTGAGGACCATCGAAAGGCGCTGCTCTCGCCGAGTTGGAAATACGCGCTGAATTACGAGACCGAATGGATGACACGAGACGAGATTGTAGATTGCACGTATCGAGCGGGGCTGAGACTGAACAAATTGAAGATGGAATACGGATTGATTGACTCTACTTCATTCAAGAGAACGGAAGAGCGGATAAAGCGCGCGATTGAGCTTACAACCGTAATAGACGAGATAAAGGAGATAAATGACGAATCCGTCCAGCGAGAACGATTAATGCACCTGAAACCGGAGTTCGATATGATGCTCAACGCGGTCATCAACGAGAAGATGCAGATGGGGTGGCCCGCAGCAAAGCGGAACTTGAGGTTTTTACCGCTCATCAAGGCCGCGATAGTCGAATATTTTAAATGATAGAATATCTACTCAGTATCTCCTTCTTCAGG
>JACUTR010000093.1 GCA_014859735.1 Candidatus Methanophagales archaeon
ATCTCTTTTGAACTCTTCTGTATAGATTACTTTCATTTCCAGATTTCATCAAGCTCATCAACATTTTTCAATTCATAAACCCTTCCTTCCTCAACGTCCTTCCTGGACCTTTTCAATCCTTCCATTAACTCCTTGTTATTCATTATTTCAATCGTCTCTATCACCTCTTCGAGCTCCTCCTTCAATTTAACTAATGTATTAAAAACATCCGGGCTTATGGTTAATTCACCTTTCATTGTTGTTTTTGGTTCTGCCATTTTTCATCATCCGTTACAATTCTAAGTTCGGATATATAAATATTCGTTTTCTTTCAAATCCATAAGAAGCATAGGTCCTGTATTCTTTGCAATTCACTGGACGGTGTTCATTCCTCATTCCTCTATTAGCTCCACACTCCTCTTCGACTTTGCTCGCTCATAGAGCTTGCCATCCGTAGTTAGAAGAGGTACCTTTTCCCTTTCTGAAGCAGCTATGAAAAGGGAATCATATATTTATGGTGATTTTATCCGCTATCCCAATTTCAAAAGCATCTTCGAGTAGTTCCTGTGAACTGATAACCTCACATACATACATGCATGCACTACGAATAAAATCTATGCCCCTTCTTCGCGCTTTTAATGCAATCTCCTTTGATTCGTTGAAAAACAGTACTCGCTTCCAGGCAACATTTGCTACCTCGGCAATCGCACGATCACCCGTTATCAATTGGTAATTCTCCGCAACTCTTTCAGCCCGCTCAGAAGACTCCTCTTTTAAAAAATATCGCGGCAATAGCAGCTGAATCAAGGATTACTCGATCTGGCATCTCTATCTCTTTTCGATTATTCATTCTATTCCTTACTCTTTGACATCAACCCACAGATGCAGTGATCGATATGGTTCTGCCTCGTCTAAACCCTCTTTAAACAATAAGAATTCCAATTTCTGAGCTTCTCCGGCTCTTATCGCCCTGAACGTAAAATGACTCTCCCGTGCCTCAGCATGCCGGAGTTCAATGCGCTCCTCACCGATAACCTCACCATTGAGCTGCACTTCTAATTGGTACGTAACCGTGGCATATTCATGATTCACAATGCCTATAATCACTTCACCCTCTTCTCCTACCTCCAAACTCGTTGGATAATCGAACGCTTTTCCGCCTGGCCCGAGCACATAAAATTCCGTGAACTTCTCGCCCTGCTTTGGCGTTACGATCACATAAATGACCATGCCAATCGCAAGCACGATTGAAATAATAAGGATAATCGATAAAATCCGATCAATCCTTGTATCCGCGGCTCTGAACGATTCTTTGAGAGTTTCGAGCGCTACCCCAAACTCAACAGCAAACCGCTCCCCTTCCGGAACCATGCTTCTTCTCACAGACGCACCTACGGCGAACGAAACGGTAAATACTGAGAGAACTGTAAGAATAGGTGATAATCGAATCCCAAATGGCGTGTAGTTCAATGCCAGGCCCAGCAGTGGAACAATCGCAATACTCAATCCAAAACTGAGTGCAAGACGCTCGATTCCATCCAAATCCGCTTTCCTTGGGAAGAGTGCTGCAATCAACGAATAGCCCGGCAGAAAAAGCACCAGCGGAAGACCGAGGATGATTCTTACCGGCGTTTCGTTTAACGGCGAGATCAGAACGAAAGGTATGCATAGAAGGGTGAAGAGGATGACGAGTGCGAGGTCTCTTGGGATATATCGAGGCATGATATGATGCATACTTTTATTAATTGCACGCATTAAGTAATAGGAGTATTAATCATTCGAGCGACCCGATATTTTATGCCTCTTCAGCGATATATAAAAGCTCATCCTCTTTTTCCACTTTGATTTCTTTTCCTGGATTAATATCCGCCGCTCTTTAAAAACTAACGAGAGGTTTCTGAAAAACCGTATCTCCGCTACAGTCCCGTTTCAAGCCAGACATTCATCATTTTCTGGTTGCCGCCTTTAATGCGGCACAGAACTCTTCAAGTGCGGGAATCAGTACTTCTGGCTTCGCTTTATGCTTCGCGATGAGTTCTACGATCGCGCTTCCCACTATTACCCCTTTCGCACCGCTCTTTACTATCTCCTGCACGTGCTCTGGCTTTGATATCCCAAATCCGACTGCTGGTGGTATATCCGGTCTCTTCTCAACCACGCGCTGTATCAGAGTTTTCACAACCCCTGAAATTGTCTCCCTCGCACCCGTAACACCGAGCAGCGAGACAAGATAAACAAATCCTGATGAAGACGCACAGATCTGCTCTATCCTCTCCTCGGGCGTCGTCGGGGCAATCAAAAAAATTGTGTCTATACCATTCTCCTTCGCATACCGTACCACGTCATCTGCCTCTTCGATGGGTAAGTCCGGAATAATAATCCCATCTCCTCCTTCTGCAAGCCGTTTCATGAACCGCTCTACCCCGAAATGCAAGATCGGATTGTAATAACTCATCACGACGAGTGGAGTGTCCGTTTCTTTCCTGATAGCAGCGATGAGCGCAAAAATCGTACCCGGTCTCATTCCCGCCTTAAGAGCCCGCTCTGAGGCTGCTTGTATCGTCTTACCATCTGCTATCGGGTCTGAGAACGGTATCCCGAGTTCTATGATATCCGCATACCGTGCTATCGCCGTTGCTATCGGTGGAGTTAGTGACGGATCAGGATCGCCAGCCATCATATATGCGATAAAAGCACACTCACCGCTTCGTTCAAGCTCCGAAAAGGTAGCACGGATTCTGCTCATGAGTTCCCTTTAACTTATCATATTTGCTAATCTTTATATAGGACCTAATATTAGTTACGTAAAAAATATCCGTCTCATTTTAATTAGATTATTAATACAACATGCGAGAAATTAGATGAAGAGTGGGAAAAAGGATGTTTTGGGGCTTTTGCTTACAATTGTGTATAACAACTGAAACGTAACTGAAGTACAGCCAAAGGTGGAATTAATGAAGTATGGACAGGGTAGGTGGCAGAAACACGGTGCTCGAAGCACTCATCGCGAAAAGGAAGATATACAAAATATTCGTTGCAAGCGGAATAGATGAGAACGATGTGACAAGGCGTATTTTTTCACTAGCAAGAGAACAAAAAGTGCCTGTGATAAGAGTCGATAAGAAATATTTGAACACTCTCACATCAACAAGACACCAGGGCGTGGTGGCGCTATGCGCAGAGCATGGTTACGGTTACACTGATATCGAGGAGATCCTGCGCAAGCTCAAAGAGGGTGGAAAGGCGCCCTTCCTGCTGATACTTGATGAACTGGAGGACCCGCATAACCTTGGAGCGATACTCAGAAGCGCAGATGGAGCTGGGGTGGATGGTATCATAATACCTAAGAGGCACTCTGCCGGATTGACCCCTGTGGTGGCAAAGGTATCTGCAGGAGCTATTGAGTACGTCCAAGTGGCAAGAGTTGTAAACATAGCTACAGCGATACACAGACTAAAAGACGATGGTATAAGAATCATAGGTGCTTCTGAAGACGCAAAAAATGTCTATTTTGAGGTTGATATGAGGGGGGCTGTGGCACTTGTCATAGGAGGCGAAGGAAGAGGTATCAGAAGACTCGTTAAGGAAAAGTGCGACTTACTTGTAAGAATCCCGATGAGAGGTCACATATCTTGTTTGAATGCCTCTGTTGCTACATCACTGCTCATATACGAGAAACTGAGACAGGATATTTTCCAATCTATCAAGAGCGATGAAAGGGGAGGGCAAAGAAGCACTTAGGATACAAGATAAAGTCTCATTTTTTAAAAAATAGTTATCTCATGGATCTAAGGTAAGGATAAATTATGAAGCTATTAATGACTGAAAAGCAAAAATAGGCTTTAAAAATACTACCTTATCAAATACGTCCGTGCAGTGCCCGCTCTATTATCTCCACATCCTTATCTCCCCTTCCTGAGAGACACACCACTACCACATCATCGCTGCCTATCTCCTCTACCTCGACTAATCTCGCCACGTACGCTAACGCATGTGCAGACTCGAGTGCCGGCAATATACCTTCATACGTACACAACAGTTCGAACGCGTGCAGAGCCTCCCTATCAGTGACAATATCGTAGGTTACACGACCCATATCCTTCAAAAACGCATGCTCCGGCCCTACACCGGAATAATCAAGCCCGGGCGCGATGCTGTGCGTTGGGAGTACCTGTCCATCTTCATCTTGTAACAAGTAGCTGTAGGTACCATGTAAGACTCCCTTTGTACCGGCATAAAGCGTTGCTGAATGTCTACCGGACGATATACCTTCCCCACCGGCCTCCACACCATATAACGCCACCTCTTCATCATCAAGGAAATCGTAGAACAGCCCTATACTGTTGCTCCCGCCTCCAACACACGCAACGAGTGCATCGGGCAATTTCCCTTCTGCTTCCAGCATCTGCCCTTTCGTTTCAATGCCAATCACCCGCTGGAAATCGCGTACCATCAGGGGATAAGGATGCGGACCCACAACAGAGCCTAAGAGATAATGCGTATCCTGAACATTGGTTACCCAGTCTCGTATCGCCTCATTTATCGCGTCCTTCAAGGTTCTCGAACCACTGCCAACCGGATGAACCTCCGCACCCAGTAATTTCATCCGGAAAACGTTCAACCGCTGCCGTTCGATATCCTCCTCGCCCATGTAAATCTCCGCTTTCAACCCGAACGAAGCACCGGCAATCGCAGTCGCCAGTCCGTGCTGTCCTGCTCCTGTCTCCGCGATTATTCTTCGCTTACCCATCCTCTTCGCTAACAAGGCTTGACCAATCGTGTTGTTCAACTTATGGGCACCGCCATGAACGAGGTCTTCCCGCTTGAGATAGAGCTTGGTGCCCAGTAACTCAGATAGCCGAGCGCAGAAGTAAAGAGGGGTTGGTCGACCGGCAAAGGTCCTCAAATAATAGTCCAATTCTTTCCTGAATTGCTCGTCCTTCCCGAAGCGGAGATACACATCCTCAAGCTCATTCAGCGCGTGCATTAAAACCTCTGGAACAAATTGCCCGCCGTATTCTCCAAATTTTCCCGCTTTCGGATATTCACCTAGATACATTGTGCATTCCTCACGAATTGAAAGACCTTCTCCTTACTTTTCCTCCCTGCTGACGATTCCACACCACTTGCCACATCAACACCATACGGATTAACCTCCTTTATCGCTGCTGCCACATTCTCGGGTGTTAAACCGCCAGATAGAATCACGGGAATCATGCTATCTGCCACAATCTCCCTGCTTTTAGCCCAACTATGCAGTTTACCCGTCCCCCCAATCTGAGCAGAAAAGGTGTCAAGAAGGAGAAAATCTACATAATCCTCTTCTGGCATTACACCATGAATCGTTCCATGCTCATCCACATGAACGGTTTTTATCAATTTCACAGCAGGAAGTGCTTCACGGACAGATTTTAAAAACGCATTCGATTCAAATCCATGCAGCTGCACGCCAAATGGCTCAATCCTTCGCACAACCTTCTCCACCTCCTCCAGAGAAACCGGACAGAGAACCACCACGATATCGATCGCATCACCTATCTCTTGTGCGATCTCTTCCGCCTCAGCTCTGCTTATTTTACGCGGGGTCTCAACCGGCACGTCCACTACCATGCCGAGCATATCAGCTCCGCTCTCCACTACGTGATGCGCATCTCCCTTATTCGTAACACCACAAATCTTCACGTTAACACTATACATTTTGGAGCCCCTGAAGGCGAATTTGGGTGAGGTCTCGAAAGCACGAAGCCAGATACGCTCTGTTCAACGACGTCCTATAATAAGACCAAAATTTCCACATCGTTTACCTTATCAAAATCGTTATCCACTAAAAACATTATTCCACTCCAAAGCCCTGTGTTGCAACTCGACAGAAGTGAATTTCTCTTTTATCTCTGATAAGCACCCTTCCCAATCAAACTTAAATCGCTCTGCTTTGCGCTCATACATGATTCTTACCTCCTTTTTGTTATATGTATTAGCTCTATTTAAATTTTTAATAAAATATTAATTCTCGCCCTACCATCAACTTTATCAGTGACGGTTACTGGATATCAATAGTGGGGTGCACCCCTGAAAGTAGACAGTAAGTTAAGAAACAAAATAATAGGGGGTG
>JACUTR010000094.1 GCA_014859735.1 Candidatus Methanophagales archaeon
ATGCATGGAAGGGAATACATCCTCTGCAAACTTTCTCAAAAAGGTGAATAGATACCCAGTTTTTAAAAGAGCACCACTTGTTATAAAGATCACCGTTTGGTATCAACCGATAATTTCTCCTCCAGATCACCCACTTTTCCGATGTACGTGCCGTCCAATAAGTACACTTCCATCGTTTCTAAGCGGAGCAGCTTTGAGGCTATAGGTCCCAGGAGCTCTCTTTTCGCGGCATTACATGCAACGCCGCCACAGAGTTCGTTGAATGCCGGCATGATTATTACCCGGGGAGCATCCCGTTCGCTCACCGTAATCTCGGGATAGCGCTTCTTCACGGCTTCATAATCGCAGTGCGCACGGATCCATACCGGTTTCATGCTTGAATACGGGGTGGTTGAACTGACCAGCCGTATCCTCGGATGATTATGCCCGATCAAGATATACGGTGCGGAGAACAGCTCGTGCGACGGCCATGCATGCCCGTGTGTATAGCCAACGTGGTCAAACAGAAATCCCTGTGTACCTTGAATATATATTTCATGCTTCTGTTCCGGCGCCTCTGGTAGCAGTCTGTTTATGTCCCCGTCATGGTTCCCTTTAACCAGGTAGATCGGTGCATACGCAGCCAGCTCGGCTAAGAAAAAGGGCACTTCTCTTCGATCGGTAAACAATATTTGCGGCACGGTATGCTTCACATCGCCCAGTAAGATGATCACATCGGGCTCAGCCGCTTTTACACACGTGATCGCTCGGTCTAACAATTTCTCCATTTGACTGCCGATGTTGATGCCTTTTTCTCTGAACTCCGCTTCGATACCTAAATGGAGGTCTGCAATCACCAAGGCTTTATGCTCATTCTCGACCACGAGTGCCGGTTCGTCGATCAATGGTTTGAGAGTTATCGTTGTTTCCATCCTGTTAAAGAGAAAGGCATCGGTAAAGAAATTTTTGCTTTGGTACCCTTTTCTTTTTAGAGCGCGAAAGAACAAATAAGTTCTTTTGGTAAAGCGTTTCTTTCTAAGAAAAGGTTTATGAAAGTCGTAAAAAGGAAGCTGAAGACAAAGGAGAAGGAAAGCGGAGAAAAGAAACGTATCGGTGAAATTTCTCTGGTTCCCGAATCGTTGGATGACTTATGGCACCTCAAGCACGTCATCGAAGCGGGTGACCTTGTGTATTCGCTTACGTATAGGCGGCTGGACGAGGCTACGGATAAGGTACGACCGGATAAGGGTGATAAAAAGCCGGTACGATTGGGCATAAGGACGGAAGGCGTTGAATTTCATAAATTCTCGCATCGGCTACGGATAAAGGGGATGATTGAGGAGGGGCCGGAGACTGAACTGGGCGCTTACCATACCTTTAACATCGAACCGGGTGTGAAGCTTTCTGTGGTGAAGGACTGGAAAGATCACCAGTTGAAACGGATGCGGGAAGCGGAAAAAGCGGTTGCTGCGCTTGATGTAATCGTGGTAACGATCGAGGAAGGCGAGGCGATCGCGGGTATCGTGCGCCAGTATGGCGTGGATGAGCTCTTTTCAGTACGGTATGGTTCTGGTAAAGGTATGGGAGAGGGTAGCAAAAGGGATTTTTTTAACGACCTGCTGAAGCATGTGAAAAACTCGTTTCAGGCCACGAACGCGGAAGCGATCATCATTGCGGGTCCGGGCTTTATAAAAGATGATTTCTTTGCGTTTCTGAAGGAGCATGATGCGGAATTAGCAAATCGAACGAGAATAGAACAGGCGTCTTCAATCGGTATCTCCGGCTTCTTAGAGGTATTGAAACGGGGCGCGGTGGACCGGCTGAAGAAGGAGGAGCGGCTCACCAAAGAGGTGATACTTTTGGACAGGTTAATGGCAGAGATAAGCAAAGAGGAAGATTGTAAGGCGGCGTATGGCAAGAGAGAAGTGAGAAAAGCGATAGACTACGGCGCGGTAGAGACGCTGCTGGTCAGCGATGAGAAACTTATGACGACGCGTATGGGAGGAGTGGAAGAAGAAGAAGAAGAAGAAGAAGAAGCAGAAGTGGAGGAGATCGAACGCATGCTCGAGGAGGCGGAACGGCAACGAGGGGAGATAGTAGTCTTCAGCACGGAGTTCGAGCCGGGGAAGCGGCTCAACGCCCTGGGCGGCATTGCCGCGATACTGAGGTTTGGGATATAACCGGCTAGTTCTATTTAATGATAAACCACCTTTTCAACCGCAGCGACATAGTTCCCGATCTTCTCCTGCCATGAGAACCTCCCGGCTAATTGATACGCCTTCCTCTTCAATGCGAGAAGTTCCTCATACGGCATTGCTCTCAGAAGCATCAAGAAATCTTTCAAGGTATCGGTAATTTCATCATCACTCTTCTTCATGAGCGGCAACACAGCAATCCCGTCCTTCTCATCACCCTTGCCCATAGCTCTAAGTTCCTCGCCCAATCCAGAAAGGTCACTCGTGACCGCTATACACCCATTTATCGCCGCTTCAACGGGTGTTAACCCAAACGGCTCATATCTACTCGGGAATATGCCAACATCACACCCGTTCACAAAGTCCATATAGCTCAAATACAATGGTCCCCTGTTCGCATTGAGATAGGATGGTATAATCATCACTTTCACGTTATCCTCTTCCCTATTTCTCAGCCCTAACTGCCAACACAAGTCCATTAAGGGGTCTTTCTCATAATCATAATCATGCGTGGCAATTGGTGGGAATTCATTTCTCTTTAACGCTTCGGGGATCTCAAATGCATCCTCCAAAATCTCCTCTATCGTTACATCCTTGCTGAGCAGCTCTTTTATGCTTTTATCCTGAATGGACCGGTCGTTCTGCGCGATTGCCTGTGTCAGTATCTCACTGATATATTTCGAAACGGGTTCAAGCATGCTTCTCAGCCTGCGATACTGCGCGGTCGCCGTCAACACATTTTCATTCAGCCCTTTCGTCCGTGAAGGCACCAGCATGAACGCGTATACCGGCTTAGCATGTTCAATGCCGCGCAGTTCTTCATTTAACTTTGCTAACGCTCTGATATAAAGGTCAAAACCTTTGTTCATAAACTCGTATCTTCCGGAGGTCATCACAATCAAACTCTCCTGCCTCATCATACAACCCTTCACACTACAGTATGGCGAGAGAACCGCCTGCATAAATTCCCGTATCCTTTCCTTATGCACCGCGTGTATTCTCAGAATATCCCCGAAGTCCCTTCCATCGGGCATCCGAATGCCATTTGTCAGAATACTATCAGGCGCTTTGCCGAGATAGTATGTGGCTTCATGTGCAACTGATTGAGATACTGTGGCGAAAAGATCGCTATTTTCAGCCGCTGCAATTTCCGTGAAGTGAATTGCCTGCACACCCCGTTCGTAAGCGCTTACGGTTGTTCCCTGAAGACCTTTTGCCAATCCTCCCCGAACCTTCATCGCAACATTAACGCCCGCCGCACTATCTGCTCTTCCATGCGATGTCGCATGGGTAACGAAAATAGTGTGGTAGGGTAAGTCAAATACCTTTTTTCTGAATATGATACCCGCAGATAGCCACTCATGCGCGATGACTACCGCTTTTTTATCCTTATACCGTGGTGTTTTCAATAACAACTCGATCAGATAGCCAGCCGCTTCAGACCATGTAATCGCTTCATTATAAAAAAAATCAGTAGTATAGCTATCAATCCTGAAACGCTCCCAGTTTCTTCTTTTGATAACATAGTATATCGGGGGGATGTCATCCCGACGATCTGAAGCCGCTCCCAAAATAGTTCTGTTATAATTTTCATCCGATGCCATCCGGTTCATATAATCATGGGTATCTAACAGAATGCAGGGTGCGTTTTTTCCTCCTTTCCAGCTCCCATAATAAGCCTGAATACCATCATTTAAAAGCATTCTGAACACGGTATCCATCTCAATATGTGGTGTCTTGGGTAAGAAATCGTGTGGCGACGTCGAAGGGTTGTAAAGCCCGACTGTCAGGTAGTTCGGGAATTTTTCCATCATCACGTCCGCCTTTGAAGCAAGTACGCCGTATATTCCGCCTACTTTATTGCACACCTCATTTGATACTTCAACCAGCACTACCTCTTCCATTGTCATATCTTCGACCATCCCATGATTTCTTTCCAGTCCTCGAAGTTGTATATCCACTTAGCTTCGCTCTTTATCGTTTCTGACGTTGTTATTATCTTATCGGCGATGAATCCGCCAGACCATTCGAGATTTCTTATCTCTCTTGAGCAACCTTCGTGAAAAACATTCTCAATCTGGAAGAAGTGGTAAGCGAAGGAGCGGCACATGGTGTTCATTTCCATCATGAAATTGGGATTCCAGTCGTAAGGGCAGCGGTGGTACTGCACTCCGGCTATCGCCTCAGAATGCTGCTGTCCATTTCCCATCCTGGTGAAGACATGCACTTCATTTCCCGCTCTTTGAAGCGCTGCGGCAAGCTCAGTGACGTGCGGTGCTACACCGCCTACCGCAATTGAATGCAAAGATTCCCAACTGAACAATGCGATTCTCATGTGTTATTTTCGATAGTAAAATTCTCTCAGCTCATTGCAACGCTCCACAATGATCTCCTTGAACTTTTCAGGCATTGCTCTTAGCCGAGTTGCACTCTCCTTATCACCAAGATATTCTAACCACGATGCAATCCAGTGAGCCTCCTCGTAGGTAAATGCATCAAGGTTATCTCGCAATTCTATCAAGTTTCTTAGAGCTGCGCTATTGCTCCCTCGAATCAGGTAATAGGGATCCTTTCCTACCGGCTCGAATAAACTTGATGAAAGCTTAGAATACTCCTCCTTCTTCTCTTTTATCCTTCTTACAATCCTTCTTCTCTTTCCTTCCTCATCGTTGATTGTCATTATGCATCTACGCTCACTCGCAGTTTCAAATCACTTATGCGCGCCAGTACCTTGCTAATCAACTTTTTTCTCAGATCCCACCAGTGCGAGTCTGCAACTTCGTCTGCAAGTTTCTCGTCCCTGAACACATCATGTATCCACGCAGCGAAATCGTTGCAGCCCTCCCAGAGATGATACTCTATCGCTTTCAGGTCTATTTTATCATATAGCTCTACGAACTCTTTCAGATTATGAGCGACAGAACCGGTATGAACGATTTTCCCTCCTTTGCGCATGTTAAAGTAAAATGCTTCTTCATCCGAAACGGTACGTAATAAATCTTCATGCTCACCGTTTCCCTCATATTTTCCGTCCCCCTTGAATCTGATGAATCTTTTTATGGTACTGTCCACGGTGGTGCTGTGTGGTATCGTGATATAGGGCCATATCTTCCCGTTAAGAACTTCAACATCATTTCCAAGTTCGCAGTGAGCGCCAATGATTGCACCCTTTATGCAGGCATTTTCTCCTGTTATTGTGCCTTCGCCAATGAAGCACTGCTCGAGGTTTGAATTTCTTCCAATATAGACATCGTCAAATAAAACCGTGTTAGGACCTATAGAACAATTCTCTTCCACAACTACACCATCACCTATCACCGTAGGTCCTGTTATTCCAGAGCCATTAATCGCCCCATTTTCTCCCATAACCACACCTCTCTTCGCCTTTTTCATCATCCATGCCATCGCTTTCAGATACCCTTCAGGCTGGCCTACATCCGCCCAGAAATTGTCTGCACCGAGCTCATAGCCGAATATCACGCCTTTCTTCTTCATATAAAGCAGATGAAAGAGGTCCTTTGCAAAGTCGAAAGGTATTCTTTCAGGCACAAATTCCATCGCCTTCGGGTCTATTACGTATATTCCCGTGCTCGCCAAATTGCTGAAACACCCCCCCTTATCAGGTTTCTCGTGGAATCTCTCAATGCAGCCATTACCTTCGAGCTGTGCAATACCATAGTTCCACGGATCTTCGACATGCATTAGAGCGATTGTTACCAACCCACCGGCGTCACCGTGAAAATCTAGTAACCCACGCAGGTTCATATCGGTGATATTATCACCCTGTATCACCACGAACGGTTCATCTTCTTTATCTAATCCCGCATTTTTCACCGAGCCTGCAGTTCCAAGCGGGTATGGCTCAGGTGGATA
>JACUTR010000009.1 GCA_014859735.1 Candidatus Methanophagales archaeon
TATTTATAATACCATAGTTAACCTGTACAGAAGAGGGCGAATATCTGAAAGAAAAGTTATGACCAGATTAGGAGAGGTAGGATGGTACAATCTGGTAAGAAGCAAAGGGAGTAGAGAACCTTGGGATGTTAGGGGAAGAACCCCTGAAGGTCACAAAGCGTATATCCAGAAGCTAAAGATGAGACAAATATGAGCGAAATAGAGAAGATAAAAAGTCACGAGTGGTTGAGATTATAGAAGGTGAATAAAAATGAATAGAGAAAGAGAAATTGAAACGTATACTGGAAGAACTCGGCGTTGAGTATTCCACTATTCTCTTATTTGGAAGTAGAACAGGGAAGAATTTTGAAGAAGAAAGTGATTGGGATTTTTTGATAGTTGTAAAGGGAAATTTAGACCTAAAAGAGAAGAGGGAACTCTGGCATAAAATTTACAGGCGATTTCACGAATATTTCCCGTTCATTTCCGTTGATGTGCGGGTAACGAAAACGCACGACTTGGAAACTATGTTAGCTCTCTATATAGAGAAAGATAAGAAGTTTGAACGCTTTGACAAATTCTTCCTCTCTTTTACTCCATTCAGCCGCTTTCTGATATACATATTCCGCTTTGTCAAAATCAAATTCGTTTATACCTTCTTTGGATGAGCTTCAATAAGTTCCAACAGGTGTCATTTCTACGAAGGCTCTCTCAAAGAAAAGATAGTATAGAAGGAAGGTTAATTTAGGAATAAATTAAAAAGATAGATAAAGCATGATCTCCGAAGCAGAAAAAGGGGAAGTGGATAAACTTGCAGAGCTGCTCGGCATCGATAAAGAGGAAGCGCTGCGGCTCGCACTCAAAGAGGGAATTCATGAACTTCGGATAAGAAAAGCAACCGAACTTTACGCTTCGGGAAAGACGAGCATGAAGCAAGCGGCACGAGTTGCAGGGCTTGACCTTGCTGATTGGTTTGCTATAGCCCGGGACAAGAATCTCGTTCTGCAAATTCGCCCAGAAGAGCTTGATGAAGACGTTGAAGTTCTGCAGGATCTCAAATGACTCACTCACCTTCACGCCTTGTCCTCGATTCTACGGTCATTATCGCGTTAGGTATTTTGCAGCGGTATGACCTTGTACGATGGCCAGTTCTCATCCCAGAAGGGGTGTTGGCGGAACTGAAGAGCGAACTCGCGCAAACGACGCTTGCGACCCTCAAGAAAGCGGAAAAAGCTGAAATTATGAGACCTAATGCCGAAATGCGCAAGAAAGCCCTTGCTATTCTAGGAGATCAAGAAGAAACGGGAGATTCCGATCTCATAGCCACCGTTTTGGAACTGGAAGATGTACTGAGTGCAACAGACGACAGACGGTTGAGATCTATCTGTAAAGTTTTGGGTGCACAGGTGACAGGAACATTAGGCATAATCGTAGACGCCGTCCAACGTGGCTTTCTTTCGGGAGAAGAAGGGAAAGAACTTTTGAAAAAGCTGGACGCATCAGGTTTTAGAATGACCGTTGCATTGTATGAGAAAGCTCTTGCTCTTATGAAGAAAGCGAAAAGCTAAATCCACCTACTATGTTATAAAGTGGGTTAACGCAAAGGTTGACGAAAAAGTTGACGCAAAAGCCTTGAAAATTAGTTAGCGCTTAAGTTGTCGTTTAGGTTGTCGTTTAGGTTGTCGTTTTTTGATCGTAGACATTACTCTCTATTTGGCTCTCCTTTACAATCAACCACGAGGAAAATCCCCTCATCGATCTTCTTTCACCGCTTTATCTGCAGCCGATGGTTACAAAATCGAGGAGATAAAGCACGGTGATGAGCAGTGGTTGATGAATCAGATAAATGAGTAACGAATGCCTTCCCAAGAAGGTCAAAAACCGTATAACCGCAAATTTAGAGAGATCATTAAGGTTAAAGCTCCGTGTATAGTGAGGGTAGAGTGAATTGCCAAAAAACACGCCGATAAGCACCACACCAAACCAGGGCAGCAGCGGGAAATAATCAATAGAGTAAAATCGGGCTGGCATCAGTCCCAACCACAGGAACCATGGAAACCCCACCGTCGCTTTATTAATAAATATGCCAAGCGCTATGAACACAATACCCAGCAAAAGATTTCCAAAACGGAGTTTTAAAACCGGATATGCGAGAATAATTGAAATCCCGATAAGATGAAGTATCCCGAATACCACAAATCCCTCGCTCAAAAGGACCCAGCTCGTTAAGGTTATGACCAGACCCCATGAGAAGATCTTTACGCCGCGTTTGAGATATTTTGGGTATATCGTTTCCCCTGTCCTCTGTGCTTTGGTAGCTCGTGAAAAACTGAGTGTGAGTGAGATCCCAACCAATAGGAGAAAGATCGCAGCGGTTGCTCGTGCAAAATAGAGCCAAAAACCTGACTGTAAATTGAGATTATACGCACCAAAATAAGCCAGATCATAATGGACATGGTAACCGATCATCATGAGTATCGCGACTCCGCGTAAAAGATCAATCTCCCAAAACCGCTCTTCTAAATTCCGGCCCATTAAAATCTCTTCCTAAATGTTCTGGTGCAGCAGTTCAAGAGCCCACCAGCCAACGTGACAATGACAATTGGATAAAAAACCGTTTGGATACCAAAACTGTCACTGACCACACCCATGAGTGGCCGGGAAATCGACCCGAAGCCGAACCCCGCTAACATTAACAAGCCAAATGCCACGCCTGTTCTTGACAGTTCGATTTCCTTGCTTATCGTGGTTATTATCGCTGGCAGAACCGCTGGGAAAATCAAGCCCGCAAGCGCTAACGCGAGAATAGCCCAGAAGAGGGGGAGAAAGGGAACGATAAAAAAGAGCGGAGCAACGAGGAAAAAGCCAAGAGCCATTACTTTTTGCTCCCCTACAAAGTCGGTTAAATGGCCACCGACTAATTTACCTAAAGCACCACCAGCGGTAAAAACCGAGGTTATTATCACCGCGTTTTCTGAAAAGTAGGAAGACGATAAATAGTGCGGGAACTGCCAGAAATACGTAAACGAACCGCCATCCATAGTAATACGAAATAAATCCCGCTATCAAGGGCGTTATAGCAAGTCCTATGCTCGCACCGGTCTCGTGTACGCCATACGTTTTCCCTCGATTGACTCTAACTGATCGTGCGATGTGAGACAGAGCAGAAGGATGATAGAAACTGAGAAAGAAGCCCATTCCGATAAAAACAAGGGTAACGGCTCGAAAATCCCGAGCGAGCAGGAGAAGAGCGGAGAGAAGAGCAGTTGAGAGGAAGCCGAACCTTATCAGCCTTAGTACCTCAACTCTATCCGAGAGCAGACCTGCCGGAATGCTTCCCAACCCAATAGCTGCCGCAAACGCAAAGGAGAGCATACCCACCGCAGTGTTCGTTAAGTGAAACTCCTCCTTTACTAATAGTGACAGCGCGGGGAGTGCAACAGCCATGATGTGCATTAAGCCATGTGATGCCGTCAGAGGTAAAAGGGTAAAAGCAGAAGGGGTGTTCCTTTCTGGTTTCATTACTAACTAATCACTCCTTAATTTCGCTGATAGGTTTTGTCCTGTTAAACTAAAAAAATCACGTTTTTGCATCGACTAACGGGGCTCCGCCCCGTTGACCCCGAAAACCCTGTAAGGGTTTAATCAGTAAGCCAGTTATGTACCTTTACCGCGTTCAGTGTCTCGTACATAATCTTTGATGACCCTTTTACCAGTTTTATTTCCAGGTTAAACTTTCGAGCGAAGTTCTTAACCGTTTGTGCGTATTCCCTTTCTTTCATGTCCGCTTTGGAATACCATATCTTCACGACCCGGTAATAATGATTCTTCAGGATCTTTATTATGTGTGGCGTGTCAGCCGCTGCATGCCGGTTCATCCGTCCTGCTATGATAGTGATAGAGGATTCTAAAATTACCTGTGGCTCCTTTATGAGTGCCGCCCCAACCGGGGTCATGAAAAACGTCCCTACTTCTTCGTTCAGCAACGCCTGAACCTTCTCTCTCCCGAGCGCAATTTCGATACAATTGTTCAATATCTCGCCTTCTTCGTCTCGCGGCATCACTACGGGAACAGGTGCCTCATTGAGTACGCGCTCCATTGCTCCCACAGAGCTGCCACACAGCCCGTAGCCCAGCACAATAACATCCACCACCAACCCCATTCTCTTTATACTATCCTCAATCTCCACCAGCAGGTTGTCCGGATAATCATGCATCTGCAGCTCCAGCACGTTAATAATCACGGACTCGTTAAGGTCCCGTTCATGGATTTCCCGCGCTATCTTCTCCAGCGTCTTCTCTTTTACTACCAAGCCGTCCTCCGCGAACTCACTCGAAAATCGGTCGATTAGTGTCTGATGCCGTACCGTAATCACCGAATTGGTGGTTTCCGGCAGCACAAAAAATACCTCTTCCACACCGGATTTCCTAACCACCTCTTTTATCTCTCTTCTTAAAATCTCGCAGGTGATGATCCCGATGTGCATGATTTTAACTTCTCCTTCTCCTTCTCTATTTAGTGGAGAAAAATGGATAAATGCGAAGTGAAAAATGCTACCTACGTTACTCCTCCAACACTTCTACGCCATATCCCTTCTCAAGAAAAGCAATGACATCCGCTCTGTTTATCCTCTGCGTATTCGGCAGCTTCCTCTTCTGTATCCGCCTCTCTTGTATCCTATACCCAGGCCTCTTTAACGACACACACACATCCATTCCATATATCCCGACTTTAGGGTCGTACCGGATGCCAAAGTCGGTATGCTCTGCAACGCCAAATGAAAAATTGCCGTACGTGTCAAACTGACTCTTAAGAAGTTTATTCTGTATTTTAAAACACCGCTTAAGGAAATCCCGTGCACGCTCTCCTCGTAACGTGACTTTGCATGCAATAGCCTCGCCTTTTTTTATACCAAAGGGCTGTATAGTTCTTCTGGTCTTTCTCTTTATCGATTTTTGACCCGCGATGTGATCTAAAAGCTTCTCCGCTTTCGCTAACTTCTCACCACTTTCACCCACACCCATGTTGATCACCACCTTCTCCACTTCTATTCTCCTCATCGGGTTTTCTGGCATTTCCTTTCTCTCCTTTCTTTCGCGTTTTTTGGTATTTGATTTAATATTACTATCCGCTAATAGCTCGGATTTATTCATGATGTACTCAATCCGGGGACTTCTATCTTCTCCTCGCCCACCACGAACACAGAATCCTCAATGGTCTCGAAAGTTTCTCCTCCATCAAGGGGTTTTATCCGCACGATATTTGGGTGTGAACTTCGCACTATTCTTATCTCCTCTATTTCACCTGTCTGAGCAGAGTGCTTCCCGCCAATCACTACCACTTTACTCCCTTCCTCGTAAGCAAAATGCTGCACTATCTCGTTATCGGGAATTGAGATCATCAACGAATCATGCGTTTGTATCCCCTCACCAGACTCTTCGGGAAGGATGTTTCTACCGTCATGCAAGTTCAGTTGTATCTTTCCTTCTTTTAACATCTGTTTCCCATCCACCCTGCACAGTTTTGTGGAGACTTCTTCTTCACCTATCTCTACCAGCGATAAATTCCCCTTCTTGTCCAAGAGCATCATATAATACGCCTTCACGAGTGGAATGGAAAGAATGTCAAAGATACCAACGGCGAACTTTCGGTCTTTCCTCACCTTTCCATTGACTACCACGTTGCCTTCGTTCAGTATCCGCTTTGCCTCTCGACTATTATCCGCCAACTTCAGCATATCCCTTATAACCAGGAGCAAAGGCACGCTTCTCGCCTTTGGATGCGCTCCGGGTCGTGGTTTTACTGCCCAGTATGATACTTTTCTCTCTATTTTCCAGCTACGAGGTGCAGCGATCCGTTTTTGATGTTTTACCATTTTTGGTTTCGTTCCCCTCCATTCAGTTATGCATACGCATGTTTTACCAAATCCTCTGCTTTTTCTTCAAACTCCTGTAGTGCTCTCGGTGTTGTAGTCGGCTTCACACTCTTCAGAGCAGCTTCAAAATGCTTCTTCTTTATTACTACATCCTTTATCGCATCTTTCAACTGTTCCTCGGCTATTCCGGACGCGAGGAACTCACGCAACGCAGCCATTACCGCTTCTTTAATGATAGCCGCTATATCTGCACCGACATACCGGTCGGTCCATTTCGCCAGTTCTTCTCTATCTACATCCTCTCCTATGGGTTTACCTCGCAGGTGAACCGCGAAAATGTCCTTCCTCGTCTCTTTATCCGGCAGTTGGATGTAGATCAATCGATCAAGCCTGCCGGGTCTGAGCATTGCGGGATCTACAATATCAGGTCTGTTGGTCGCCGCTATGACAATCACATCCTTCAGCTCCTCTAATCCATCCATCTCTGTTAAGAGCTGTGAAACTACTCGTTCGGTTACATGCGAGTCATAGCCCGCCCCTCTTATCGGTGCAATTGAATCGAGCTCGTCCAGGAAGATAATACAGGGAGCAGCTTGTTTCGCCTTTCTGAATACCTCGCGAACCGCTCGCTCTGACTCTCCTACCCATTTCGACAAGAGTTCAGGTCCCTTAATCGAGATGAAATTCGCCTCACTCTCATTTGCGACTGCCTTTACGAGCATCGTCTTTCCCGTGCCCGGCGGTCCAAACAGAAGGATACCCTTCGGAGGCTTTGTATTTAACTGAGAGAAGGCATCAGGATATTTGAGCGGCCACTCCACAACCTCCCTTAGTTCATCTTTCACACGCTCCAAACCGCCGATGTCCTCCCACTTCACATTTGGCACTTCGACAAATACTTCCCTGAGCGCAGAAGGTTCGGTGTTTTTTAACGCTTCACTGAAATCTTCATTGGTAACTTTCAACTCTTCCATCACTTCTGGCGGTATCTCCTTCTCTAGATCTATCTCCGGTGCTACTTTTCGGAGCGCATGCATAGCGGCCTCTTTACAGAGCGTAGCGAGGTCGGCACCGACAAATCCGTGCGTGCGATTTGCAAGTTCTTTGAGATTTACATCATCTGCCAGTGGCATTCCCCTCGTATGCACATGTAAGATCTCCTCACGACCGTTCCTGTCCGGAATGCCTATTTCGATCTCACGATCAAAGCGACCTCCTCTTCTCAAAGCCTCATCGAGCGCATTTGGCCTGTTCGTGGCACCGATTACGACTACCTGCCCACGCGATTCAAGACCATCCATTAACGAGAGAAGTTGAGCTACTACTCTTCTTTCCACTTCTCCGGTTGTCTCTCCTCGCTTCGGTGCTATTGAATCTAACTCGTCAATAAAGATTATAGAAGGGGCGTCTTTCTCCGCCTCCTCAAATATCTCTCGGAGGTGTCTTTCACTTTCGCCATAAAATTTGCTCATTATCTCTGGACCGGAGATAGAATGAAAATTGGCATCGGTCTCATTCGCAACCGCTTTCGCGATCAGCGTCTTTCCAGTCCCAGGTGGTCCATGCAGGAGAACACCTTTTGGTGGCTCTATTCCCAGCCGCTCGAAGAGCTCAGGATGTCTGAGCGGCAATTCTATCAGCTCTCTTATCAGACCTATCTCGCGCTTGAGTCCACCGATGTCCTCGTACGTCACATGGGGAACACCTATCTTCTCTTCCCTCGCCTTACGAAGCACAATCTCGGTATCTATATTCGGTATCACGGTGCCTAAGGGAACGGTATTAGTAACGAGAAAAGAAACAGGATTTCCTAGCAACTCAATCCGTATGATTTGCCCTTTAGTAACGGGCACACCTTTTACTCTGCTCAATAAGTATCGTTCGCCACCCGCAATTCTTATCGGTTGCGTAGGCTCAAGTGTAATTCTCTTTGCCTCTTTCACCGTCGTCTTCTTCACCGTCACCTTATCATCCAGAGCGACGCCCGCATTGCTCCTTATATTCCCATCTATGCGTACTAATGCCTTGCCACTATCAGGTGTATAGCCTGGATGCACAATAGCAGTGGCAATACTCCTACCTTCTATCTCTATCACATCTCCCGGTATGAGTCCAAGCGTTCGCATCGTTTCGGTATCTATTCGTGCTATTCCTCTACCTGCATCTCGATGATATGCCTCTGCTACCCTTAGTATTACTGATTTATCTTTTTCTTCTTCCTCTGCCATCTCCTTATCCTTTCACCTATTATATCATCAGCATACAATTAAAAAACCTAAGTGTCAGGCTTTTATATGCTTTTAAGAAAAAAAAATAGTGCGAGTACTAACTATGGAAGAAGAGTTGTTAATGATCCCAGGGCCGGTACCGGTGATACCACGCATTCGTGAAGCGATGTCAAGGCCGATGATACACCATCGTGGAGACGAATTCGCGGAGATCTACGAAGGGATAGTTGAAAACCTCAAGAACATCTTTCAAACGAAGAATGACCTCTTCGTGCTCAGCGGATCAGGAACGTGCGCAATGGAAGCGGCGATAGGGAATCTTATCCAGAGGAGTAATGGCAGGGGGAGAACGGAAATGGCGTGTATAACAGTAACGAACGGCAAATTTGGTGAACGCTTTAAAGAGATAGCCGAGCGCTATGGAGAAGATGCTGTTACGCCTGCTCATTTCGAATGGGGACAGCCAATAGAATTAGAAAGGGTAAAGGAAGCGGTGGAAAATAGTCCCCGCCCTAAGGTCATTACGATGGTACACAATGAAACATCCACGGGCATTCTTAACCCCGCAAAGGATGTGGGGAATCTTGCGAAGAAGCACGATGCCGTCTTCGTACTCGACTGCATTACGTCAATCGGCGGTGATGAGGTTCCCGTGGACCAGTTGGGTGTGGACATCGCTATCGTGGGGTCACAGAAATGCCTGGGGACACCACCGGGGTTATCAGCAATCTCAATTAGCGACAAGGCTCTGGATTTGATGCGGGAGAACCCAAGCAGACCTTTTTACATGGACCTCCTTGCGTATAAGAAGAGCTTGGAGAAGAGACAAACACCTTACACGCCAGCTTTGCCTCTCTTTTTCGCGCTCAGGGAAGCGTTAGAGGTGATAAGCGAGGAAGGTATGGAGAGAAGGATAAAGAGACACAGGATACTCTCAAAGGCCGTGCGAGCGGCAGCTACAAGGTTGGGGCTGAGCTTATTCCCAAAGCTAAATGAGGTAAGCGCTTACTCTAATACGGTCACGGCAATAAATCTTCCGCTGGCGAATGGCATCACGGATGAGCAACTTCGAGGAGGTATGAGAAAACGAGGTGTGATAGTGGCTGGCGGGCAGGAGAAACTGAAAGGTAAGATATTCAGGATCGCGACAATGGGGAATATAACAGGCCGGGAAGTGTTGAGGACCATCGAGGTGTTAGAAGAGGTGCTGCTGGAAAATAAGGTTATAGAAGAGGAAGGGATAGGATCAGGGGAAGCAAAAAAAGTATTATCCACAATGCTTTGAATATCACCACATTTAGAGGGGATGGAGACTAACATCGGTAAAATTAAGGAAATATCAGAGGATAAGGCTGAGGAGAACTGGGCATTTCGAGCTTATCTAAAAGAAGAACTCTGGCACGAAGAAACTTTAAATGTTGAGTGGCTCATCGATGAGGGATAGAATAATGAAACTATCGGAAGAAGATGCTGAACTCTTTTATAAACTCCATCCGGCGTTGCTCTTTTACACTAATCAGCGAAAAGGTATACTCAGGGATGCATCCATAACCACATTTGAAGAGTTCAGGCAGTTAGCTCCTGAAGAAGTGAATAAAGTCAGAGAAGCCTTGTACAAGCACCCAAAACTGATTGATTCCTTTGTGCAGGAGAACCCTTACAATTTCTCGCAGGACGAACTGGAAATAGTTCGTAGCTGGAAGAACTTCCTTAACGATGAATTCTATTTGTTCCGCTACCTTAAGCAGTATGCAATCTTTCTCGATGCTGGTTCGCCACCAAGGGCGTATGGTGTGCTCGCACTCAAGAGTGATTTTCAGGAACTAGTAGGTCCATGGCTTCCGATTTTTCTCAAAGCGGTTCTTTTACCTTTTAAAGGTCAGATTATATATGATGGTATCCTTATACCGTACCCCGTTACTTTTGGTCCTGGTATTCGACGAGATTTGAAGGAGGCGTATCAAGAAGCAAAAGCGAGATTTGGTATTATAACGTCCCTCCCCTGGGTGGAGAAGGAGGAAAGTGATGCAGAGCGCTTAAAATCTTACTTGAGCACTGGAGCGATGCGAGAGAAGTATTGGGAAGAGATAGAGAAGTTGATTAAGAAGGATTCAAGTCTTTTAACGGTGTATCATCAGGAGATGGGTAAAATCCACGCACGAGCGTTGGGTAGGCGTCTATCAGAGCTAGGGCTGAGGAATGCCTGGTTCGCGATACTTGAAGGTGAGCTAGTCGCAGGAGGGAGCACGAGGGAAGAGGTTGAACAGATTGTTGATAAGATTGTACCGGGGGAGAAGAGGAAATTTGCTTACGTCTTCCATTTGAGGGGGAGATGAAGAGATGGTACGAGCACAACGAGTCGGAGAGGTACAGGTCTTTTCGTTCGATGTTGACGGCACGTTAGTAGGCCCGGGATTTGCTGATAGCGTCTGGCTGCGCGGGATACCAGCGGCGTATGCGGAGAAAGAAGGGCTGAGCTTTGAGGCGGCATTTGAACATATAAAGCGCGAATATGATCAAATCGGCGAGAACCGGATCGAGTGGTACAAGATCGATTACTGGCTGAAGCGGTTCGGCCTGGAAATACCCTGCGAGAAGCTCTTCAACGAATACAAAGGCGAGATAAGGATCTATGAGGAAGTCGAAGGGGTTTTGAACGTGCTCAAGGAGGAGGGATATGAGCTCATAATAAGCTCCAATGCCGCAACTGAGTTCATTGAGTTCCAAACCAAACCTCTAAAAAAGTTCTTTTCGCGGGTGTTCTCGGCAACCTCTGATTTCCGCGAGGTGAAGAAATCAGATGATTATTATGCACGGGTATGCGAGCTTCTGGGTGTGAAGCCGCAAGCGGTTGTCCATACCGGTGACCACTGGGTGTTTGATTTTCTCAATCCTCGTAAGATCGGTATAAACGCGTATTATCTTGCGAGAAACAGGAGAAGAAGCCGAGCGGATGAGAAAAGCACGAACAGCGAAGGGGTAAAAGCAAAAGAAGAAGATGAGTTTGTTATAAGCGATTTGAATGAGCTGCTCGATAGTCCGGTTTGTTGAAATGTTCCTTTTATATTCTCATTATCTCTATACTATCATCAGTATGAGGTTTTTACGATGAAGGAATACGACGTCAAATGCATACGATGCGGTGCACGCTTCCCCAAGGATGATATTGTCTATACCTGCAGGAACTGCGTAAGCGCGGGTCCCCGGGGGGAGCCCGTGAGTGGCGGTTTGCTGGATATACTCTATGATTATTCCAAGATCGATCGGGAACGAATCGTCAAAGCGACGGGTGAAGGCGTGTGGAGATATCGTGCGTTATTGCCGTTTGATGACGAAATTAAGCCGATAAGTATAAATGAAGGGAATACACCGTTGTACCGCTGCGACAGACTTGCAAAGTCCATTGGCATTGAGGAGTTATGGGTGAAACATGAAGGACTGAACCCGTCAGGATCGTTTAAAGATCGGGGAATGACCGTCGGTGTGACGAAGGGAGTGGAATTGGGTGTAAAGGGTGTCGCGTGCGCATCGACGGGCAATACCTCTGCATCTCTGGCGATCTTTGCGGCAAAAGCACGTCTTCCCTGCTATGTGCTGCTCCCGAAGGGAAAGGTAGCATTGGGGAAGGTCGCACAGGCAATAATGCACGGTGCAAAGGTATTCTCACTCAAAGGCAATTTTGATGACGCCCTCAGGGTTGTTCGCGTGCTCTGTGAGGAGGAATCAATCTACCTGCTCAATTCCGTGAATCCGTACCGATTGGAAGGCCAGAAGACGATCGCATTCGAGATTGCGGAAAAACTCGGCTGGGCAGTACCAGACCGGGTTATTTTGCCGGTCGGGAACGCGGGGAACATCAGTGCGATTTTTAAGGGCTTCTCGGAGTTGATGACATTGGGCATCACCACGACCATCCCGCGGATGACGGGCATTCAAGCGGCAGGGGCGAAGCCAATAGTGAACGCGTTTAAAGAGAATAAAGAGGAGATAACACCAGAAGATAACCCAGAGACCATTGCATCGGCGATACGAATAGGGAATCCCGTGAATGCAGCCAAGGCGTTGCACGCGATGAGAAGCTCAGGTGGCGGTGCGGAATCGGTGACCGATGAGGAGATAACCGAAGCACAGCTCCTGTTAGCGAGACAGGAAGGTATTGGTGTCGAGCCGGCGAGCGCAGCGTCTATTGCGGGACTGAAGAAATTACTCGAAATGGGCGAGATCGAACGAGATGAGCGCATTGTCTGCGTTACCACCGGGCATCTCTTGAAAGACCCCGAACGGGTGATACAGATATGCGAACCGCCAATCGAAGTGGAAGCTGATGTGGACGTGCTCCGGAAGATGGTGAGGAGCCCATTCGAGGCGATGAAATGTATGTAGTGCAGATATCTTTTACTCACGTACGGATAACCATAACCTAATAATATGAGTATAATCGATGGTAAGACCCCTGAATTCAGAGCAGAGGAATGACTAAAAATGAAAGAAGAAGCATATATCACCTCAGAGGAGATGGCTGCGCTGGATGAGAATTGCACCTTCTTCGGGCTTTCTCCGTTACAACTCATGGAAAATGCCGGTGCTCAGGTTGCGAATGAAGTAAAAAAGCAATTTGAAGGCGAAGAGAGAGGAGTGAAAGTCACGATACTCGCAGGCAAGGGCAATAATGGTGGCGATGCGTTTGCTGCCGCACGGCATCTGCACGGTAAACCCTTACTGAGCCTTTCAGGCTCGCGGGAACGCGGGCAGAGCCCGCGATTTCGGGGTCAACGGGGCGGAGCACCGTTATTTGACGTGAAGATACTATTGATTGGGCGTTCACCTGAGCTGAGAACCGAAGAGACGAAGAGGAACTGGCGCATAGTAAAGGAAAGTGGTTATGAGATCGAAGAACTAACCGATTCTTCGGAGTTAAAGGCAGCCGCGGCAGTTCTCAACGCGTCAGATGTGATAATCGATGCGATCTTCGGCACTGGTGTAAGAGGTAGGATACGAGAGCCGGAAGCGACGGCAATCGATTTGATCAATGGATCGCAGGCATTCGTTATTGCGGTAGACGTTCCTTCGGGGTTAGATCCTGATACCGGTGAAGCGGACAAAGCGGTAAAAGCGAATCTCACCGTCACGTTCCATAAAGCGAAACATGGCTTACTGAAGAAAGCTGCTGCGGACTATGTCGGTGAACTGGTGGTTGCGGACATAGGAATTCCTGAAGAAATGGAACGGCTGGCGGGGCCTGGAGATGTGAGGATGGTGGTAAAGAGAAACGCACGAAGCCATAAAGGTGATAATGGCCGTGTGCTCATCGTGGGCGGAGGCCCCTTTTTCGGTGCGCCCACGTTAGCTGCGCTTGCTGCGCTCCGCGCGGGTGCGGACTGGGTAACCATCGCGGCGCCTAGAAGTGTTTCTGCCATAATCTCTTCGTTATCACCCAATTTGATTGTCCACCCCCTTTCTTCTGATATCTTAGTGGAGAAGGACGTGCCTGTGGTATCGAATTTGATCAAACAGCATGACGTGGTGGTGCTCGGCATGGGATTAGGAGCAGACGCGGAGACGAAAAGAGCAGCGAGATTGATAATCGAGGATGAAGCGAGTAAGAGGGTGGTCGTCGATGCGGATGGCTTTTATGGATTACATCTGCCAATTCAAACTTTAAGAAAGTTTGATCAACAAACTTTTAGAAAAAGTTTGATCAAAAATGCTGCGCATGCTTCGCTGGAAGAGAAGCTCGCTATCATAACGCCGCATGCCGGTGAGTTCGCGAAGATGGAGGTCGGCGGTGAGGGAGTAACCGTACCTCCAGAAGATAGGATGGAAGAGCGGATAGATTTTGTCAGTGAATTTTCACGGCTCAATAACGTTGTTACCTTGATGAAAGGTCCGACCGATATTATATCAGACGGGACTCGTGTGAAGCTCAACCGAACGGGGAATGCTGGAATGACGGTTGGCGGTACGGGCGATGTATTAGCCGGTATAACCGGCGCGTTCTTCGCTATCACTTCTGACCCGTTCAAAGCAGCGACTGCTGCGGCGTTTGTCAATGGTACTGCGGGCGATCTCGCATTTGAAGAGAAAGGGTATGGGTTGCTTGCTACCGACGTCGTAGAGAATATTCCAACGGTTATAAAGGATTTTAGATAAATTGTAATTCTTTTTAGCCTCTCCTATTGGATTTCAGCGATTAAGCTGTGGGCGGGATAAAAAGTTTCTTTGGTCAAGCTTTCTTTTCCAAATAAAGGTTGTTCAGCACTTCTTTTGCCCGATCAATTCTCACCTTCTTCTCCTTCACCAGTATCTCCACAACCTTGTCTATCAGTTCTCCCGGTGCACCCGCTGCGATAGCAACATTCCGTGCGTGCAGAGACATATGCCCCCGCTGAATGCCTTCGGTTGCTAACGCGCGCAGAGCTGCGAAGTTCTGTGCAAGGCCGACCGCAGCAATGACTTCCGCAAGCTCGTTCGCCGTCTTCACGCCAAGTATCTTGATATTTGTCTTCGCGGTCGGATGAACCGTTGTTGCACCACCAACAAGGCCGACTGCAAGTGGCAGCTCAATTGTTCCCACCAGATCATGGTCTTCATTCTTCTCCCAGTGTGTTAAGGGAAGATACCGCCCGGTACTGCTTGCATACGCATGTGCACCTGCCTCCACCGCCCTGAAATCGTTGCCCGTGGCGATTACCACTGCGTCTATTCCGTTCAGTATACCCTTGTTATGCGTCGCACATCGGTACGGGTCGGATCGTGCAAAGTGGTATGCGCTTATAATTCCATCAACAGCTTCCTCCCCACCTATTACATCCTTGCCGAAAACAGCGCGTGCAAATGCTAACCGGTACGTCGCAAGGTTTGAAATAATTCGTAAATTTACTTTCCCACCAGTGATCTGTTCAACAAATGGAGAAACCGCCTCAGCCATCGTATTGACCGCATTTGCGCCCATAGCATCCTTAACGTTAACCAGGAGATGGACAATCACCATTGGACCCACCATCGTATCAATGACCCGTACCTCGATATCTTTCGCGCCGCCGCCAAGCTTTACAAGCACGGGGTCCTTCTCATTCGCAATCTCTAAGATGCGCTGCTTATCTGCAAGAATGGTAAATTTTGCCGATGCGGGATCAGGGACATTGGTCACCTGAATTTGCCCGATCATGATAGGTTCCGTGGATTTTGTCTGGAAACCGCCCTTCGCCCGTGCCATCTTTGCGGCATTGCTTGCCGCTGCGACCACCGAAGGCTCCTCGATTGCCATTGGTATCAGGTAATCGTTACCATTAATCACGAAATTCACCGCAATGCCGAGCGGTAAGGGCATGGAGCCAACAACGTTCTCTATCATTCTGTCCGCGAGTTCTCCCAGAGAACCGGTATTACCAAGAACGGTTATCTCCTCTTCAGTTAACCCTGCAAAAGCCCTTACAACCTCTAATCTTTCCTTCAAATTCAGCTTATAAAATCCCGATAGTTTCGATGCTCTCATTTTATTTATTCAATTCTTAATTGTTCCTCTTTGGTATAAAAATGCACGTGCGCTCAGTAAACCCTTACAGGGTTTTCGGGGTCAACGGGGCGAAGCCCCGTTAGTAGGTGCAAAAAATCAGAGCAATCTTCGTTGCCTCGGATCGGTCAACGAAATCACTGACGTTATGTACCATTCAATACGCTTCTTTTCCCATATAAACTCGCCCTGTGCTCGCTCTGCCGCTTCTAAAATGAAGTAAACCCTGTCACCTTTTATCTCGGTGCTCTCACCCTGCTCTTCCACCTCCATATCATGACCCACGCACACGCTCTGGTCACAAAAGAACTGACATCTGCCATCGTAAAAATAAAAACATCTGAATCTCGGCTTTGTCAAACCCAACGTCTTCCCTTTCCAGGCATCGGTATGCAGGAATTCCCCACTCTCCGCTACTTTTTCCGCAATCCTTATTCGCTCTTCCTCATCCTCTATCGTCCTTGAGTACCTCATCCCATCCTCTTTTAGCCTCAGGCTCTCAGGTCTTTTCTCCTCCTTGGGGAAGAACTCCTCTACTTCCGCTTCTATCACATCCCAGCGGTATATCTCGTTCTTCACCGGATAAACCCTTTTCAATTCCCAGTATTCATTTGCTGCGATTGCATGATCCCTTTTGGCAGACAGAATCGTTAACCGCACCTTCTCCGGTAAGAGTTCCGTGAACTTACCGTCCTCAAACCAGTTTCGTAACGCCCACACCGTTTTATTTCCAGATTTGAACCGAACCAAGCCGATGTCGCCCTGTAACTTCTGCACATATACATGATACGGCGCTTTCTGTTTCAGTTTCGTTGAGCTCTCTTTTATCTCGTTCCAAGTAACTGGCTTTGCTTTTTCTTCCAGTATCCGTTCTACCTCGTGCCTGAATTTCTCGTAGACCATGAGCTGTTCTTACTCTTCTTTTCAATGCTATTTAAAGATTTCTTCCTCGGCTCGTAGCCTCTTCGGACAGTTAGTTCATGAGTTTGGAATTGGTAAAAGTGCCCGAGTTTGGTTAAAATCGGCCTTTCGGTAGCCAACGGAGACCGAGGTAGGTAAGAAGATTCTATTCGTGTATTTGGGTGGAAGTACATTTAGCAAAAGTAATTAATTATACCAAACTCTTTGATGATATGGAGGTGATAAAAAAAGATGCTGTTCATAACTTGCGTGAGAGTTAATCCCGGTAAGGTGGAGGAAGCGCGGAAATTCGGTGATAAAATTCTTAAAGCACCACCTAAAGGCGTCAAGTTCCTGCACGTTTATCACACGCTGGGTAGATATGACGCGCTCTGGATATACGAAGCGGAAGACCCAAAACTAATTGAAGAGTTCCTTCATCAAAGCAGGGATGTTGCAACAACCGAAACCTGGGTTGCATTGAAGAGGGAGATATAGGGGGACCTGCTGGCGGTTCCCATTTTTATTTTTCACCCTTTATTTCCAAATTCAGTATTTGGCTACTGGTTATTTGCTCTTATTCATATATATCCGCTTCTTTTATGTCTATGGTAAAGAAGGATTGTTACAATGAGAACGATAGATTGGGACGATGAAAAGGGAGTGGTGGAACTCATTGACCAGACGTTGCTACCCGCGGATTATAAAATCGTCGTGTGCGCGCGCGTGGATGAACTTATTGATGCGATAAAAAGATTGAAGGTGAGAGGTGCACCCGCGTTGGGAGTTGCTGGCGCTTTTGGTGTTGTACTCGCCTGTAAGAACGTGCGGAATGAAACAGAGCTCAAAGCTGAGATAGAGAAGCTCAAAAAAGCGCGACCCACTGCGATAAATCTCTCTTATGGTGTTAATAGGGCGTTACAGGCAGCAATGCGTGGGAGAACCGTGCAGGAGATGAAAAGCTACGCGTTGGACGAGGCGAAACGACTCGCAGAAGAAGATGTTGCGGTGAACAAGAAGATAGGGGAATATGGGAGTGAACTTTTGGATGATGGCGATGTTGTGCTGACGCATTGCAACGCTGGTCGGCTTGCCTGTGTGGATTGGGGAACTGCTCTGGGTGTGATACGAACTGCAATAGAGAAGGGGAAGAGGATAGAAGTGATAGCAGGCGAGACGAGGCCGCTCAATCAGGGTTCGCGGCTCACCGTGTGGGAGCTGCTTCAGGATAAAATCCCGGTGACACTCATCACCGACAGCATGGGTGCAGCAGTGATGCGGGAAGGAAGGGTAAATAAGGTGCTCGTCGGTGCCGATAGGGTTGTCAAAGAGGGAGTTTTCAACAAAATAGGGACGTATATGCATGCGGTGGTCTCGAAAGCGCATGAAATACCTTTTTATGTCGCGGCGCCACTTTCCTCGTTCGATACGAACAGGAGTTACAAGGACGTTGAGATAGAGGAACGAAGTCCAGAGGAACTTATATTCTGCGGCGAAAAGCAAATTGCACCACTCGACGTGAAGGTTTATAATCCTGCATTCGATTTCACGCCGTTTGAGCTGATAGAAGCGGTCATTACGGAGAAGGGTGTAATTCATCCAACAAACTTTCTTTCCAAGAAAGTTTGATCAAAGACCCAATAATTTTTGGGTAAAACTTCTTCCAAAAGATTTACTGGGGGTTAGAATTTACAGGGGATTGGATACTATTTGATGTTGGGATTTATGTTCAGCTTTTCCAGCACCCTCTCGTAGGTATCGCCATCCGCAATTTCTATTCTTTTCTCCTTCTCCTTACCTGCGAGTATCTTTATCTTGAGTTCCATTTTTTATTTTTGGTAGTTTAGCGTATGCTAAAAGAAAAAAATGATTTCTTTCCGTAAACGCTTTCTTTTCTAAAGAAAGGGTTTAGAGAGCGATCGTATCCACTCACCCTTTGCCGCTCGTGTCGTGCCCACAACCAATCGTGTCTCATCTTCAGTCTTCTCTACCACGCCGCGAGCCTCTATCTCTTCTCCCGCTACTGCCTGTCCTGCATACGTATGCGTGAACGAAAGAACCTTGGTGATTTCGGGGTGCTCGATTTCATAGATCGCGGGGCTATCAAACGAAAAAGAAGCATCTTTTACTTCTGCCCGTATCAGCTTATACCCTGCTTTTTCGCCTTTTTCATAATTCCTTCGATCCAACCGCTGCAATTCGTCAGAATCTCGCACGTATAAGATATCGAAGTAGGTGCTGCCGATAGCACCCCTGTGGTTCTTCCTCACTTCGTGTGCGACAAACTCCTCATAACTCAACTCAGGCTTCCTCTTCTGGTAAATGTACCGCCACTTCTCCTCATTTAGCTCTGCGGTGAGACCCTTTTCGCCCGCATCGGTTATCACCTCCCTCGCTTTGTCGAAGTGCTTCAGCCCATAAATAACAAAATCGAGGTCAGATTTCTCGCCGTTAAGACCGCATAAAAAGGAGCCGGTTATACCTATCCTCGCCCGTGGAATATGCGCTCTGAGGAGCTCATAAATAGTATTGACCTTCACTTCACGCTCTGCGATTACCGGAAGCCACTGCTCAGGTCTCAGAATCTCCTTAATATCTCCTTTTGGAACTACATGCACGTCTTTCACATAGTCGGGTCGGTGTGTTCTTAAAAATTCATATGCCTCGTCGAAATCCAACTTTTTGTATCTCCCCCGCTCTGAGACTCTCTCCCCCTTTTCATCCGGGACATAGCGCAAGAGGCATTTTAAGTCCTCGCCCCCCAAGTCATAGCTGACCACCGAGAAGATCCAATCGTGCTTTGTTATAACAAAATCCCGTATTCTTGCGATCATAACCCTTTCTTTAAACCTTTTCTTAGAAAGAAAAGCGTTACCAAAGAAATATTTAACGGGGTAATTTTCTTTTCTGAAAATGGTTTAATTGGTTGGGATTAGGCAGTATTTGAAGTTGGGATTTATTCCCCCTCTCTACATCTTTTATATAAGTATAGGGTCAAATATAAAGGAACTACATGAAGCTGCTCTTGACATACCCATTACCTCTGGAAGAAATGCCGTACACGGCTGAAGTAATTCTCGAAACCGGGGTGAAAATAAACATAGAGAGGGCGACGAGAGGCGAACTTATCATTGATGTCCCGATCGATAAAATAGACCAAGTTGCCGAGCTCTTCAGGGGGAAAGGAGTTGAAGTACGGAGATTAATGAAACTGATTGCATGGGATGAAGAACGATGTATCCACTGCGGTGCGTGCATCGCGGTCTGTCCAACAAAGGTGTTTAAGTTCAACCCCTCATGGAACCTAAACTTGGAAGAGGAGAAATGTATTCGATGCGAGATCTGTGTAAGAGCATGTCCGCTTGGCGCGTTGGCATGCACGGAGTGAGTTAAGATGAAGAAAGTAGGTATTGCGGATACGACCTTCGCACGATATGACATGGGTGCAGCGGCAATAGATGAGTTGAGGAAGAATGCATCCGTGAAGATAGAGCGGTACACCGTCCCGGGCATAAAGGATCTGCCGGTGGCTTCAAAGAAGCTGATCGAGGAGAAAGGCTGTGACATCGTAATGGCGCTGGGAATGCCAGGACCAGAGGATATCGACAAGCAGTGTGCACACGAAGCCTCACTTGGCATTATCGCAGCACAGCTCCTCACTTCTACGCACGTCATAGAGGTCTTTGTCTATGAAGACGAGGTCGAGAAAGAGGAAGAGCTTGCTGGGCTGGCAGACCGCCGTACCAGGGAGCACGCAGAGAACGTGATAAAAATGCTCTTCAAGCCCCAGGAACTGGAACGGGAAGCAGGGATGGGGAAGCGAGAAGGGTTTGAAGATGTAGGGCCGGTAAAGTTATAATTGAAAAGTTCAAATTGAAACCACGAGATTTCACAAGAGTAACACAGAATAACTATAAATGAAAAATAGAAAAAGAATAAAACTAGAAAAATAAATAATCTCGCGAGAGAAAATCAGTGTAATCTAACGGGGCTCCGCCCCGTTGACCCCGCAAGCCCTGTAAGGGCTTAGTGGTTATAAACCAAGAGGAGAAAAATGGTAAAAGAAGAAGAGGAGATAAAATTGGGTTTTGTCGTCTCAGAGTTTCACCGGGACATCACCTATCAGATGGAGATACTGGGAAGGGAGCATGCTGAGTTTCTTGGTGCGAAGGTTTATCGCACGGTATATACGCCGGGAACCTTTGACATGCCGTTAGCCGTGAAGAAGATGCTCACCGATGGAGCAGTAGATGCGGTGGTTACCCTTGGCTGCATCGTAGAAGGTGCAACCGAGCATGATGAAGTGATCGCATCGCAATTGACGCGAAAGATAATGGACCTTTCACTCGAGTACAACAAGCCGGTGACTCTGGGCGTCTCAGGGCCAGGGATGACGAGGCTGGAAGCGCAAGAACGGGTGGATTATGCAAAAAGGGCGGTAGAAGCTGCGGTAAAGCTGGTGAAGAGGTTTAGAGAAACAAAATAAAAAACAAACAGCACCACGATACAAATAACGGCGAAAAGGATTGAAGACCGCTTCATGACCTTTATCGCTCTTTCTACATGCTCCTCGGATGCGCTCTCAAAAGGTTCGCCCACGCTATAATGCCCCTTTTTCTCTAACTTCACGTGTAAGGCATGGCTCATCGCCGTTATTGTCAGAGGAATGTTCTCCTTTTCATGCCGCTCGTTTACTAAAGCTCGCCATTGAGAATTACTCGTCGCCAGTATTAGGCGGGCTGCGATCCGTTCTGGCATGTAATTAAGCACGGCATCCGTTTTCGCAGAGAACCAGCCGAAATGGAGGTATCTTCTCGTTTTATACCCGACAACGGCATCCAGCGTATTGATCACCCGGTAAACCATAGCACCAAAAACGCCGAAGAGCATGAAGTAGAAGAAGGGAGCTATAACGCTATCGGTGAGGTTCTCCGCCACTGATTCTATGGTTGCGGAGTCGAGATGCTCGCTATCTAAATCCTTCACTTCCCGACTAACTATTTTGCCTACCGCTGCTCGCTTTGCTTCCAAATTCGTGGCTTCCATCGTTCTTCTCCCGTATCGTTCCAACCCTTTTATCGTGAAGGTCATTTTGAAAATGAGCGAGCCTAAAGCAATATATGCGAGTTCAGAAGGGATAAGGAGAAGTAATAAAAGAGGGAGTGAGAAGATGGAGAGTATCAGCAGTGGATACACCACCCCGAGCATTTTCTCTTTCCTCGGATTTTCTCTCCCCGTTCTTCGGTCAAAGAAATACATCAACCGGCTTATCCACACGATGGGATAAAATCTGTCCATCTTCTCCGGCGGGTCGCCTATGCTGAGGTCTATAAGGAGCGCAATCGAGAAAATAACGATTTGGTCTATGAAGAAATTCATTTCTCTGGCGTCGGTGGATATCTCTCTTTTACAATCAAGAATATTTCCTTTACTTCTTCTCTTCTTCTCTCGATATCGTCAACGCTCTCTATTCCACATGCCAGGAATTCCACCAGTATTGCCTCCGCAACGTCCGCGCGATGTATCCAGTAACAGTCTGAACAGCCCCAGATAAGTCCACCGTCCTTCCTCTTCACCCATTCACCACCGATTTCCTCGTCTTCGCAGGGATAAAACGGGCAGAAACACCACGTGCAATCGTGACCGAGAAAGTGGCAGGGATAATATTCACATGATTCATCAGGCCCGACAAGTTTCTTAGCTTCCATTACCTTGTTTAGGTATTTGTAAGCAAGTGGATGCATCTTCATGCTCACTGGTTTCTCTTTTATAGTATAACCAACTTCCTACCAGATAATTGTATAATTTCCTTTTTAATTCCATGCCCTTTTGCTTTCGACCAACCGTACTACTCTAACGCGTTTTACCGAGGTATCTACCAAGAGGATAGGAGAAGCCGCAGATGCTACAATGGAACCTATCTGCCGGCAGTCCTGTTTTGCAGAGTGGGCATGCATTCTCCTCTTCTTTTGCTTTTGGAACTTCACCCACAACCTCTTTGTAAATTTCGTAGAAGAAGAGATGCTCTTTGTTCATGAACTCCATCCCATATACTCTTTTCTTTCTCTCGAACTCGGTATCTGAAATGTCCCCCCTGACAACATCTCTGAGCTTTGTTGTTCCCGAACCGACCTCTATCGGGTCTTTCTCTCGCCATGCTACCTCACCTAATTCTTCCTCAAACGCCTTCCTTAAGAGCCACTTCCCATATCTTCTCCCATCTCTCTCCCTTATTTTTAAGCTGGGATTTAGCTCGAGGGCGAAGTCAACAATTGCTCTATCACAATATGGCTGTTTTATCTCCACACCGAGAAACGCTCCAAGCTTGTTGGAGGAGAAATACATCGTTTGTGAGAGCGCGGTTATGTACGTCTTCAACTCCTCGTGCGAGAGGTTATGCATGTATGAATAACCTGCAAAGAGCTCATCGGCACCGTCTCCGGTCATTACGCTCTTTATACCGAGCTTCTTTGCTTCCTGTAACGCAGCGTAGATGACCAGATCATTAGGAAGCGCGGGATCAAAACTTCTCACCGCTCGAATTACCATCGGTATTTCTCTTAATGCTTCGCTTTCAGTTATGCGAATCAGATGGTGCTCATAATGAAACTTCTGAGCTACCCTTTTTGCATAGTCGAGATCAGGAGCATGAGTTCTATCCAGAGCTACGGTAAGCGCCTTCTTGCTTTTAGCCTCATCATTAGAAAGAACAGCTAAAATGCTCGTGTCTAACCCGCCGGAAAGCAGCAAATCCTCCGCATTGTTCCTTTTCACGGCATCGCTCAATACTTCTCTTAACAAAATGCCTGCGTCTTTCTCATCCTTTTTCATCTTTATCACGTTAAAGGGGCACCATTCGAAATTGAGAGATTCTAGAGCTAACCATCTTACTTGCTGGACTCCACTACAAATATGCCCGTGCTGCTCATTTAAAGTAACGTGGAGCTATTAAAATATAGCGAGACCTGAGAGGAGATGAAAGAGAGCTTCAGGATAAAAGAGACTTTCGTATGGATAACCACAGATGAAAAGAGGTATATAGAAATTGCAAAAGAGGAGATAATGCAGCGAAGAAGAGAATTGGAAAAGTTCGTCCGCTGGCATCCTTATTTTCTTGTAACGCTCGAAAGTTACCGGATAGATGAAACGGAAGTCGGTAATGATAGAAAAAAGGAAGTGATCCCCGAGATAGTGAAAAGAATGATAGAATCTTCAGACAAATTTGGCATAGGGCCGATGTCAGCGGTTGCAGGCACGTTAGCTGAGCTCGCCGTGGAGGCGATGCGAAATGCCGGGGCGACCTACGCAATGGTGGATAACGGTGGTGACATTGCTTTGCTCACCGATAGAGCGGTACTTGCAGGCATATATGCAGGAGAAAGTAGCTTCTCGAACAAAATTGCACTTCGGATAAAACCGTCTCCCTCGTTACTAGGTATATGCACCTCTTCAGGAACGGTCGGGCATTCTATAAGCTTTGGATGTGCTGATGCCGCTACGGTGATAAGCAAGAGTGCAGCTCTGTCAGACGCCGCAGCTACCGCGCTCGGTAATGCGGTAACTGATGCTCATTCTATCCCAAACGCTTTCCGCTCGATCAGCCATGTGGAAGGCATTGAAGGTGCGCTGGTTATCTACAAGGACATGCTTGCAACGTGGGGAAAAATTCCGGAAATCGTCAGAACGAAAGAAGTAAGATAGAGAGTATTTGTTTACCGCCAAGATCGCGGAGAGCACTGAGATGATGGAAAAAGAGTGGTAAACGATTTTCCTGACTCTCCGTGTTCTTTGCGGGCTCCGCGGTAACCATGGACAAAAAAGTTTATACAAACTGCCTCGAATTAATTAAGTAGAGGAAGGAAAGAAAGAAGCACGTTAAAAAATGAGCACCAAGTCTTTTGCCGTTACGTGGGAAGAGCAAGAATTAGAGGAAGTTTCCGCAGTAGAAGGGGTTAGCGTGGAGAAATTGCAGCGACTGCTCGACGCTGGGAGAGTGGTCATCCCAAGGAATGCAAAAAGGGCAGCACAGGCAGGGAACCGCGAGGTAGTGCTCAAAGCAATTGGTGAGGGGATGAGCACGAAGGTGAACGTGAATGTAGGGACATCAAAAGATTATGTTAACCGTGCTGAGGAGGTTGAGAAGGCAAGGATTGCGGTACAATACGGTGCTGATACAGTAATGGATCTCTCTACGGGTGGGGACCTCGATGAAATTCGAAGAACTATTCTGAAAGAAATAGATGTGCCCATGGGGACGGTGCCAATATACCAGGCGGCTTTGGAAAAGGCGGGCGTACGAGCAGTCGTGGAGATGAACTCAGACGATATGTTCAATGCCGTCAGGAAGCACGCAAAAGACGGTATAGACTTTGTTACGATCCATGCAGGTGTAAATCTCAATTCTTTGGAGAGGTTGCGGAGGAGCGGCCGCATCTTAGATGTGGTGAGTCGGGGTGGCGCGTTCCTCATTGCCTGGATGATTCATAACGAGCGTGAAAATCCGCTTTACGAGGAATACGAGTATCTTCTGGAGATAGCAAAAGAGTATGAGTTAACGCTCAGTTTAGGTGATGGTCTGCGTCCTGGTTGTATTGCCGATGCTTCAGACCGTGCGAAATTCATGGAAGCCATTACGCTTGGTGAACTGGTGAAGCGTGCTCGGGAAGAAGGCGTCCAGGCACTCGTTGAAGGACCGGGGCATGTACCTCTGGACGAGATAGAAGCATCGGTAAAGGTGATGAAACATATAACTGATTTCGCACCCCTGTATCTCTTAGGACCACTTGTTACTGACATCGCACCGGGATATGACCATTTGGTGAGTGCGATAGGAGGAGCGGTTGCGGGAATGTATGGCGCTGATTTTCTCTGCATGGTTTCGCCTTCAGAGCATTTAGCGTTGCCCTCCGTGAAGGATATAAAGGAAGGGACGATCATCACGAAGATAGCAGCGCATGCTGCAGACCTTGTAAAAGAGGGGCAACGGGAGAGGGCACGACGATTAGACGACGAAATGGCATTTGCACGAAAGAACCTCGATTGGAAACGGCAATTTGAACGTGCGATAAACCCCGAGGAAGCTCAGCGAATAAAAAACAGCAGACCTTCGGAGAGCGATGCCTGTTCGATCTGTGGTGATTTGTGCGCGATCAAATTGGTCAAGGAATTTTTAAAGAAGTAACTATCCTCTTTTTGTTCTGGAGACCAATAGCATACTTTTAGGGCAGATGGAGCGTATGTAAAGCAGCTCGTCGAGTTTAAAGAGAAACTTTATGTCCGGGTTTCGTTTAAAGCAGCCACGCCTGAAGGATTTACGCAGCGAACGGGAGCTATTGGACGCTATTATGAACTCCCGTTAGCGATTTGGAAAATAAGGGAAGTTTATGCGCTTCTACTTAATCACTCATCCGGTGCTTAGCCCCTCAACTCCTTCATCTTCCGTATGCTCCGCTCTATATGATGCCGTGCACCGATATCCCAGCGGTTCCATAACGCACCGTTTATATGTCTAATGCCATCCAGCGATATTTCCCTCGCTTCCTCTATAGTTTCACCGATACCGACGGTGCACACCGCTCGTGAACCGAGCGCATATGTAGCTCCATCTTCCTGTAACTCCATAGAGCCCGGATAAATTCTCAAATTATCGCCGTAGTTCTCCTTCAACGCATACGCACCACTCAAATCCACCCTCCTATCCCCGCTATACGTTATCCGGTAATCCCCGTAGTCCATAGGCACTGCATACGTCACCACCGTTGCTCTCTTCACACATTCTATCCTCTCAAGAGTGCCTTCGATCATGCGAAAGCAGACGTCCACAAAATCGTTCTTCAGCACGGGTAGTATGTTCTGTATCTCAGGGTCGCCTGGCCGGCTATTGATCTCCAATATCTTTGCGCCTTCGCTCGTATGCATAAACGCTACGTAGAAGGGGATACCCCTCAGCCCTTCATTTTCACCACTCCCTCTCAGGTCCTTGAATATCCTCTGAACCAGCTTCTCCTCCTCTTCTCGGTCACGCTTGTTCAGAAAAGGCAGCCAATCTTCTTGAGCTTTATAAGAGCCCATCCCACCGGTGTTAGGCCCCATATCTGAATCAAACGCCCGTTTATAATCCCTCGTGTCAGGAAGAGCGACGAGCCTTTTACCGTCACAGAACGCTTGAAAACTCGATTCTTCACCCTCAAGTTTCTCCTCTATGAGCACATCACTGCCACTCTCAAAGATGGACCGGACATGATCAAAAAGCTGCTCTCGACTTCTAAAGTGGTCACCCCACACACCCACACCCTTGCCCGCTGCGGGTTTATCCGGCTTGACCGCAACTTCATTCCCGATCTCATCTAAAAAGCCCCGGACAGCGTCCCTCGCTTCACCTACACTCTTATACTCCGTACGATGAAACACTTTAAATCTTGGATTTGCCTCAGCACAGCATTCCTCAATCAGATACCGCTGCGATGCTTTACTCCCTTCGATCGCATATCGTTTCGTGGGACATATCAGGGCTACTCCGGTCTTACGCTCAACGACGTCCCTAACACCCGCTATTATCGGCTTCTCAGGGCAGCAGATACCAAAATCGATGGCGTTTTTATTCGCTTCAATGAAGTCGCATATCTTTTCTACATCGAGATCCGGAATGACCACGTGCTTCTCTGCATGCTCCACGTTATACGGATTCCTCTGCTTGTCAGCAACATAGAAACGCACCTCATAATTCTCGCTTCTGCTCAGCGCATCGATCACCGCAGCCGCCCTCGACCCATAAGAAATAACCACTATCCCTACTTTCTCTCCCTCTTCGCTCATGATGTTTTATATGTAAAAGAGTCAAAGAATAACTTAGGCAAAGCACGAATGTAGTAAAAATAAAGAGGATGATAGATAAGATGAGTGGAAGTGGAGAAATACCCCCTCAGGTGCAAAATCTGTTTGCCCAGCTCCAGCAGCTTAAAGCTCAAATAGAAGCGTTGGGAAGGCAAAAGATGCAGGTAGAAGCTCTGTTACGAGATGCTGAAAATGCATTAGAGGAATTGGAAAAAGTTGATGAGAACTCGTTGATCTACAAAAATGTTGGCGAGTTACTGATAAAAGCAAGTAAAGAAACGGTAAAGGAGGATCTGGCAGAGAAGAAGGAGACCTACGACTTGAGACTGAAGACCTTGGAAAGACAGGAGGAAAGAGCCCAGAAGCGATATCAGCAGTTACAAGAACAGTTGCGAGAGGCGTTAGGTGCAGTCACGCAGCCGACGAGCAGCGCATAAGTTGGTCAGCATCATGGCCCAACGTGTTATTCCTCTCTTATTTTAGTTCCAATTTTGGTAACGCGTGCAATCATAAAGGCAAAAGAGGCGTTTTAAAAGATGGACATCCCACTTAAAAGAATACGGGAAGATGTATGGGAAGTACCACAGTCGTATAAAGAGTATATGAGGACCCCGGCGAGGATATACGCTGCGGAAGAACTGTTAGATAAGATGAAACGCGACCTGACACTGCAACAAACGATCAACGTCGCTTCGCTTCCCGGTATAGCGAAATACTCGATGGTTATGCCGGATGGACACCAGGGATATGGCTTTCCGATAGGCGGCGTTGCGGCTACCGATTTCGAGGAAGGTGTCATTTCACCGGGTGGTGTTGGTTACGATATAAATTGTGGTGTACGACTTGTTCGAACCAATCTGAGCGAGAAAGATATCAGACCTCGGCTGTCTGGGATAGTGGATGGCTTGTTTGACTATATTCCATCAGGGCTGGGATTATCAGGAAAATTGAGGCTCTCATTTAGCCAGTTAGATGAGGTGCTCAGGGGGGGTTCGGAGTGGTGCGTTGAGAATGGCTACGGCTGGGAGGAAGATGTGGAGAGGACAGAGGATGGTGGGAGATTAAAAGCAGCAAATCCAGATAAGATCGACGAGAAGTCAAGGCAGCGAGGTGCACCTCAGCTCGGCACGCTCGGCTCGGGCAACCATTTTTTAGAAGTGCAGATCGTGGATGAGATCTTTGACGAACGGCTCGCAAAGGCATTTGGCATAGAAGAGAAAGGGCAGGTGACCGTTTTAATACATACGGGTGGTCGAGGTTTCTCACACGGCGTTTGCTCTTACTATTTGAGAAGATTTGAACGTGAGATGAGCAAAGATCCGGTATTATCAAAAATACTCGGTTTAGAACGTGAATTGGCGTGCGCTTATTTACGGAGCGGCACAGGCATGGATTATTTCGAAGCGATGTGTGCATGCGCGAATTACGCGTTTGCAAACAGACAACTCGCAACACATTGGGTAAGAAAAGTGTTTGAAGACCTGCTGGGGAGAAAAGCGGATGAGATGGAAATACAGCTCGTGTATGACATTGCACATAACATCGCGAAAGAGGAAGAGCACGTGGTGGAGGGCAAGCGGAGGAAGCTGTGTGTGCACCGGAAAGGAGCAACGAGGGCGTTTCCAGCAGGCGACGAGCGATTACCGCATGTTTACAGAAGTATAGGTCAGCCCGTATTGATTCCCGGTTCGATGGGTACACGCAGTTTTTTAGCTGTGGGTACCGAGCTCGCGAAGGACGAGACATTTGGAAGCTGCGCACATGGATCTGGCAGAGAGATGAGCAGGACCGCGGCAATGAGGAAATATAAAGGGAGCGACGTGAAAGAAGCGTTAGAGAGAAGGAATATTGTAGTAAAAGCGCGAGAACGAAGCAAGGGAGATGTGAGGAGGAAGCGAGGGGTTCCATTTGATCGATATGGTGAACTGGCAGAGGAGGTATCAGCTGCTTATAAGGACCCTGAGGTGGTACTTCGGAGCTGCGAGGTAGCAGGGATCGCGAAAAAGGTAGCGGCTTTCAGACCTATAGCGGTTATAAAAGGCTGAATCCTACTATCAAAACTACAAGAAAAACTATTTCTTTGATAAAAGTTTCTTTTTTAAAGAAAGTTTTATGCGAATAACGATAAGTGGTCTTCCAGGCAGTGGAACAACTACGGTTGCAAAGTTGCTCGCAAACGAGTTAGCTCTGGATGTCATTTCCGCTGGCGAGCTGTTTCGCAAGCTAGCGGAGGAAAAGAGTTTGCTGTTAGAGCAATTCAGTAAATTAGCAGAGGACAATGATGATTTTGATAGATGGATAGACGAGAAGCAAGGAGAAGAGGCGCTGAAACGGGAGAATGTTATTGTGGAAGGCAGGCTGTCTGGATTCTTCGTTCCTCATGCTGATTTAAGGATATGGCTGAAAGCGCCGGTAGAAGTAAGAGCGGGGAGGGTTGCAGGTCGTGAGAATATCGCTTATGAAGAAGCGCTTTCTGCAATGAAGAGCAGAGAGCAGTCAGAATACATGCGATATGAGAAATATTACGGGATACATTTGGACGACCTGTCCGTTTACGACCTCATAATAGATTCCTCACGATGGAGTGAGAATGATATAGTAAAGATAATACTGGTGGCAAAGGAGCGGGTGAGGGAGTAAAAAATTATCGATGCAGCCTTTTTTTCTTCTGCCATTATCATCACCTCCTTCCCTATCCTTTAAGTTATAAAAAGGGGTATTTGAGATTTTCTATTATAGGAAAAACAGTTGTATTAATGGAATCCTGCATGCCAAAGGGGAGGTTTACGTCAAATTGAAAGAGGCGATGTTCTATGAGAAACTGGAAGAGAGCACCGTTAGATGCCATCTCTGTCCACATCTGTGCAAGATAAACGAAGCGCGGCGAGGGATATGTGGCGTTAGAGAAAACAAGGACGGAGTCCTTTACAGCCTGGTCTATGGAAAGGTGGTTGCAGGTGCGATAGACCCGATAGAGAAGAAACCACTCTTCCATTTCTACCCCGGTTCAACGGCATATTCGATTGCGACAGTCGGTTGTAACTTCAGATGTAAGAACTGCCAGAACTTCGATATCTCTCAGATGCCTAAAGAAGACAGGAATCTGATAATAGGAGAAGATGCACTTCCTCATGAGATTGTAACAGCCGCCAGGCAGAATAATTGCAAAAGCATCGCCTATACGTACACCGAACCTACTATCTTTTTTGAGTATGCCTATGACACGGCTAGATTGGCACATGAAGAAGGGGTATGTAACGTCTTTGTCACAAACGGGTATAGTACGGAGGAGGCTATACGCACCATCGCTCCTTATTTAGATGCGGTAAATGTAGACCTGAAGGGGTTATCTGAGGAGCTGTATCACAAGAATTGCGGGGGTCACTTGGACCCTGTCCTCGATGCGATAAAGCTTTATAAGAGTTTAGGAATTTGGATTGAAGTAACGACGTTGGTTATACCGACGCTGAACGATTCTGAGGACGATTTCAGAGGGATCGCCGAGTTCATCAAAAGTGTCGGCGTTGACATCCCCTGGCATATCTCACAGTTCTATCCTGCTTATAAGCTCACCAATCTCCCTCGAACACCGGTTACAACCCTACGTGAAGCACGAGACATTGGGTTGGAAGTAGGCTTGAGATACGTGTATGAGGGCAATGTCCCAGGCGAGGGAGGCGAGAATACCTACTGCTATAAGTGCGGAAGGTTGCTCATCCAACGCTATGGATTCCAGATTCTGGGGAATACCCTAAGCGATACAAAATGCCCACATTGTGGTGCCACGATTGATGGCAGATTATAAGTGCTACTTCTGGCGAGATAACGCTCGTTTTAAATCTTCCCGGTCTGTAATAGGAGTCCTGCACGTGTAGTTTTCACAGATATACACGGTTGGATTGCCTTGAATAGCCACCTTGTCTTTGATCAACGGCATCAGACCCGGAAGTTCATCGTCAGTAACGCCCGACATTGAGAAAACAATGACTTTCTGAGGCAGAAAATGGCGGCTCACCTCGGCTGCAAATGGCTGAGCATCTTCTCTATTTTCACTTGCCAGTACGGCGTGCATAGGAATGCTGAGGTAGAAATTGAGCGCACAAAGCATTTGTGCGTGCTCTAACGGGCTCTGTTCCAGTGACGCACGGAAAGTGAGGAAGGTATCTTTAGCACGTGTTCGTAGTTCCTCATCACCGGTAAGTGTAGCAAGGCGAAGGAGGTTCTGCGCTGCGATCGAATTGCCCGATGGAATTGGACCGTCATCGGCCTCCTTTATGAACGCAGGGAGTTCTGTTTCATCACGACGAGTGAAGAAGAACCCACCTTCCGTTTTATCCCAGAACAGCTCTACCATACGATCATTCAGGTGGAGTGCTTCGCGTAACCATTGGGAATCGAAACTGGCTTCATATACGTCGAGCAATGCCGCGATAAGAGCGGTGTAATCTTCCAGCGTTCCGGGAATTGAAGCTTCGCCGTCTCGGTACCGTCTCAATAAGTAGCCGTCTTTTCTGAGATGGGTAAGTATGAAGTGAAGTGCAGAAGTCGCTGCTTCAAGAAAGCGCTTCTCACGTAATACCTGGTATCCAGTAGCGAAAGCTGAGATCATGAGTCCATTCCATCCGGTTATAATTTTATCATCGGTCGCTGGTCGTATTCGTTTGTTCCTCGCCTCAAGAAGTTTCTCTTTACTTCTACCGAGAGTATCCGGTTCATCGATCTCCTCGGATGGCTGAGCGATATACAGCACACTTTTGTTCCCCTCAAAGTTCCCTTGTGGTGTTACTCCGTAGTAGCGACAGAGGGCTTCGCCCTTCTCTTCACCAAGAACCGATTTTATCTCCGTGGGATCCCATAGATAGAAGGCGCCTTCAATGCCCTCGCTGTCTGCGTCCAACGCCGAGTAGAACCCGCCATTGGGATTGGTCATCTCTCGCAGCACCCAATCCAATGTCCGGTTCGCTATCCGCGCAAAGAATGGGTCACGTGTCACTTGATATGCCTCAAGGTAAACCCGAGCTAAGAGCGCGTTATCGTAGAGCATCTTTTCAAAGTGAGGAACAAGCCAGCGCATATCGGTTGAATAGCGATGAAACCCCCCGCCCAGCTGGTCGAAGATTCCGCCCTGTGCCATTGCATAAAGGGTCTTCG
>JACUTR010000095.1 GCA_014859735.1 Candidatus Methanophagales archaeon
CAAAAGCAAATTATGGATGTGCTGGGGGTGGAGTATATAAAGTCTGAAACTTAGGAAAGTAATAAATAGAGGTTAACTGATATGAAGAGCAATAATAAGAAGTATCGTCGCCTCTCCGTGACGGACATAAAGCAGATTCTCTCTGAGGAAGAATTTGCTGAAGCAAAAAATAAAATCGAACGCGCTAACACAAACGCTTGAAGAGGTCAAAACTGTTCTTTCGAGCGCCTTGTTCCTCCACAATGGAAAACTTTCAACTGGTACTATCAATTATGCGGCTTTCCGCATTGAAACGCTCTCGCTCATTTTCGAGGTCGCCTCTAGAAATTTTCGTAGAACCGCAGAGTCGGGGTCTAATGCATACGACGAGTTTCTAGCGGACCTAGGGGAAGAAGTAGGATTTACATTTGCAAGAGATTTGATAAGTCGAGTAAAGAGCCGAGACCTTTTTCTTGAGGTTCAAGACATTAGAAAGCTTATTCAACTCTGGGCTCTCTTTGAAAATGAGACGGGTGCAGGTGAAACAAAACTAAAAAGTTGCTCCCATGAAAAGATAGTGATTCATCTCAGGAACAATCCTCTGCGACGGGTAGAGAGTTCACCTCATGCTCAGTGCGGATTTTATCGCAACTATATTCGCTCGTTTCTCAACGAACTGCACACCCTCCGGGCCAGACTCATCCAACAAGAGATTGAACAGGTAACAGTTCAAGCACTAAAAGTGGTCGATGTTCTTGAGCACCCTGATGCTGAAGACAATTGCGTCTTTGTAGCTCAACTTCGACCTGAAATTCTTACCCGCTCGTTTGACGCTTTGTACAATGCTTACGACCAGTTTTACAAACTTTCCGAGGCCGACGATTTCTCATCTTGCGCTTCGCTAGCGCGTTCTGCGCTTGTTTCTGCTCAAATGGAGGCCATTGGGCTGCAGGCTGAGCGAGCTCCTCGCCAGCTCTTTAAGGTCTTTAAGGAAGTCCTTCCTAGAGATGATTTCAAGCGTATGGACAAAGTTTATCAAGTTGCAAGTAAGTATGTCCACATCGGGGAAACAGCACCTAGCGAAAAGCTTACAAGGAGCCGCTGCTGGGAGATACTACGCGACATTCGGCGGTCAGTTTACGCTTTTGAATTTCTGAATATCACTGAAGAACAGCGAACCGAGCTTCGCAATACAGCGATGTTTAATGACCGTCTTGCGGTCCTCACAGAACTCGTTCAAAAGACGGAAGAAATACCTCCGCAAGAAAGGAACGAGACTGTTCGACTCCTTTCCCAACTGAAGGAGCGTAAATTGGTTGAGGAGCATCATCAAGTAAGGTTAGTCGAGTGCCTCAAACGGCTTGGGGGCAAGGTTTGGGAAGTTGCTAAGCCTATTCTGACAGAAGTGATAACTGCTACGATCAAGAAGCAATATGGACTCTAGTGGATACAGATTGCCCGCTGGGCCCAATATAATATTGGGCTGCCTCAAGAATAAGATGAAGCTGGCTTCGTATAACACAGGCTATACGGCTCGCTTACGCTCGCCCAACCCTTCGCTTCGCTCAGGGCTTCGTATAGCCCGGAAACGTTATACGCCATCGCTAAGTGGTAGAAAGAGGAACTTGTGTGGTATCATAAAAAGTGAGGTGAAACTTACTCACGGACCGATCATCCCGAACTCAGTTTGACATATCACGCACCTGAGCCCGCTCTCTTCTAAAACCCTTTTAACCTGACGCATCTCCTCATATGACGGTTTTCTTATCTCTCTTCTCCTGAACATGGGCCGGTAATCCAATGCGGATACCTGAAGCCCGGGTGACCATCCCGCTATCCGTTCCCCTATTTTATAAAGCTCATCGGTGGATATCAGCGCCTCATTGTAGGGTATGCCAATCCCAACAAACATCCTATCCGAATATTCTTCGACGAGGTATTTAACGGCCTTCCATTCGGTATCCAGGAGTTTCTTCCCTAATTCTCGGTCTTTTAGACCGCTGATTCTCATAAAGGTATCGAGCTCCAGGCCCTTTACATCCGCGCCTATATCAGTCGCGCCCGCGATAAAGAGCGCGTCGATATAATCCCCGGTGAGCACAACGGCGTTGGTATCCACATGCAATCGCGCCTTTTCATCACTGTTCAGGCGCTTCAACTCCTTCAGGTATTCGAGAAGCCAGCGCCTGTTCAGTGTGCATTCACCACCCGATATCGCCATCCGATCCACGCGGTGCCATCTCCTTTCATAAGTCAGGATCCGCGCTGTTTCTCCAGGTGACAGCGGCTCTTCGACTGCTGAATAGGTAATCTGCCAGTTCTGGCATGTTGGACAGCGGAGGATGCAGCCATGCGAAAAACAGGCGACTTCGATACATCTAAATCCCAACGCTCTCGGCTTTAGCCCGTGAGGCGTGCCCACTCCTCCCACCGCATGCCCCTGGAACCCGGAAACAACCCTTTTTGGCTCGCTCTTCGCTATCTCCCCTCTATCCGTTATGATCTCCATACCCTCCGCCACTGGTGTTACGCAACTCGGCTTCAATTTGTGGTTTACAATAACCGCACAGGACCAGCATCCACCGGTTCGGCAGGGTGCGAGAAGTTCGGTATCGCTGAGCTCCCCCTCTTTGTATATAAAAGAGGTGAACCCTATGAACTCAAGAGCTCTTAACACCGATATCCGTGCAGGGACGCTGTATTGCTCATGGTTCACCGTTATTTTTACTGCCCCTCGGTGCTCAGCGCTTTCTTCTAAGATCCGCGCTTTATACGGACACGCATCCACGCACGCAGCACATCCAATACAATTCTCGGGAGAATGACAGATCAATTCGCAGAACCCACAATCCCTGCATTCTTCTCTCTTTTTCGCGATTCCGAACCTCATGCATTCATTATATCTACGCAATAGGTTTTTAATTGATTACCCTCCCTATATCTTTAGTGTTAGAACGAACGAAAAGATAAAGTATTAAAAAGAGTGAGTGGAAAGGGAGTGAGAGGAAGAAGATGGGATTAAAAGAAAGTTTTGAGAAGCTCTTTGTGAAGCGGGAGGGAATAGGGGACGAGGATTATGTGGATTTGGACATAGAGGAGTATGAAGAGGAGTTCAGAGAAGAAGGTGTGAAGATGTACATAAAGATCGCGGAATTGACCGGTTTATACGATATTCCCGAGTTGAAGAAGGAGATATATGCGGGTAATATACTGCTTCTGGATATATCACTGGTGAAGCAGGACAAAGCTCTGGTAGAGAAGGCGATAAAAGACTTGAAGATGGCGGCGTTGGATGTGGGAGGGGACATCGCCGGTATCGCTGATAGCCAGGTGATCGTGGCTCCCGTGGGAGTTAAGATAGAACGTAAAAAACTGGGCGCGAAGTAGTTTGGTTTGGCCATGCAGTGGATGAAGTAAGTGAAAGAGAGCTGTCCAATTTGTGGAGCGGAAAGTGAAGTTCGGTTTTTACCAGCTGAGATACCTTACTTCGGGGAGACAATGATATTCACCGCTGTTTGTTCCTCGTGTGGGTATCGCGCGACCGATGTAATGGTTCTCTCAGAAGAGAGGGGGAAAAGATGCGAGCTGGTGATTTCTTCAGTTGAGGATTTGAATGCACTCGTTGTACGGTCTACCTCGGGAACCATTGAGATACCAGAGTTGGGTGTACGCATCGAGCCAAAGAGAGGGGAAGCGTTTATCTCTACGGTGGAAGGCGTGTTGAGAAGGGTGGAGAATGTGGTAAAGATGCTGAGCAGGGACAGTGCGAGAAAGAAGCGTGCAACTGATCTTTTGAAGCGCATAGATGAAATAAAGTCAGGTGAGGCGAGCATGACGCTAATCATTGACGACCCCATGGGTAACAGCGCGATCATTTCCGATAAGGTTAAAACGTGTCTCTGGAAATAAAGTGTAAGAGGGCAAAATGGGCAATTCAATAAAGCGAAACATAAAGGTGGAGTTTGTGAGCAGGGAACCAATTGAGAAGCAAGAGATCGAGATGGTGGAACGAAAAGGGTTAGGACATCCCGACAGCTTATGTGACGGTGTAGCAGAGGCTGTTAGTGTGGCATTGTGCAAAGAGTATAGAAGGAAGTGTGGAACGATACTGCATCACAACACGGATAAAGTGCAGCTTGTTGCGGGCAGGTCAAATCCAAGATATGGTGGCGGCGAGGTTATTTCGCCAATCTACATATTGTTAGGCGGAAGAGCGACGAGGGTCTTCGCAGGTGATGAAATCCCCGTTGATATCGTAGCGACAACCGCGGCGAAGGAATATCTGAAGAAGGTGAGAAATTTGGATGTGGATCGCCACGTGATAGTGGATAGTAAGTTAGGAAAGGGTTCTTCAGACCTTATAGAGGTTTTTAAGGGTAAAGGTGAAGCAAATCCTGAGATGCCAATGGCAAACGATACCTCTTTTGGTGTTGCACATGCTCCCCTCTCGGAGACGGAGTCGATAGCGCTCAATGTGGAAAACAGGGTGATGGCGGAGTATCGCACCAAGGAGAAAGCGATCGGTGAGGATATGAAGGTGATGGCGCTCAGAGAGAAGGATATAATAACGTTAACCGTTGGTGACGCCTTCGTTTCACGATATGTGGATGACTATGAGCAGTATGAGGCGACGAAGCAACGGTTAAAGGAATTTGTAACCGATGTCGCGGAAGAGTATACAACCCGTGAGGTCAATACCCTGATAAATATGGCTGATACGCCTGACTCGGTCTATATTACGGTGACCGGGACATCCGCGGAGATGGGTGATGACGGGGGTGCGGGTCGTGGTAACCGGTGCAATGGGCTCATCACGCCGGGCAGGCCGATAAGCATGGAAGGGGCCTCAGGAAAAAATCCGGTGAACCATACCGGGAAGATATACAATTTGCTCGCGAATAAAATGGCCACTGATATCGTTGAGAAGGTGGATGGGGTTCGAGAGGTATCGATCAAGCTTCTTTCTGAGATCGGTCGGAGGATCGACGATCCGAAGGTGGCAACTGCCCAGATCCTCACGAAGAGCGATGTGAACCGTGGAGCGATGGAACAGAACGTGAAGCGGATAACCGATGAGTGGCTTTCAAACATCGCGGAGATTACCGAGATGGTGATTCGAGGTGAATTGAGAATATTTTGATGGTGCGCTTATCCGTAACGTAAAAGCTTGAAATGTTTTTTTACCTCATTTGTTCTCTTTCTCATAAATTACCCGGTAAATTAGGCCCGCTTTGTCATCAGAGATGAGGAGGGAGCCGTCTTTCATGACTTCTAGGTCAACAGGTCTTCCCCATGACAACGAGCCTTGAAGCCACCCTTCAGCAAAAATGTCATATGAAACGGGCTTATTATCTTCAATTTTTACAAACAAACCATAATTCATTTGTTTCTGGATGCCAATCAAAGCCAACCGTGTTCCTAATGCCTGAAGCAAACCCCTCAAGATCGGTTCCGTCAGGGTTCATCCTCATTAGTTGTGCATAACCATCCTTCAAGCACACATTGCACGGAGCGCCAATAGGAACATACCGCTTTCCATCAGGACCAAACCGTATGAATCATTTCCGCTCTGGTTTGTTGTCTTGAATAACCCGCGGTTTGAATCTTGAGCGCCGCAATGCCGAGCATCCGTGAGATGGGGCCCTGGGTCGTGTCAATATTCGTTATCCTGCTATACGGCACGATTCCCGTTTGTTTGAACCATACTCCCCTTCTTCGTACGATTTCATTTGCGGTAAGTTTGTACCGCATCGTCTCGTAGTATTCTGGAATCCAGTATGCTATGAAGATCAGAATAGCCAGAATTAATAATGAAACGCCGAGAGTAACTATAACTGGGGCAAAAAGCAGCACCGGGATGTACCACGTCAAGACACCAAAAAGAATGCCCAGCATCAGATAGATGTAATAACCTAAGTTTCAGACTTTATATACTCCACCCCCAGCACATCCATAATTTGCTTTTG
>JACUTR010000096.1 GCA_014859735.1 Candidatus Methanophagales archaeon
ATATCTGAAATAAGGCAGATCGGAAAGAGACCTCGAACCGGTTTCTATTATCTCTCCGTTTGGAAGAACCATCTCATATGACAATACATGGTCGTGACCATCAGCCGCCGCAGTTTGGTATATCCCACGCAGGTAATAATTTGCCAATACGCTTACTGTAAGCGGTGCATCCGGGAATGCGGGTCTTAGCTTATATCTCTTTGTCTCTTCGAGCAACATGCCAAATGTCACTCCCGGCTCCACAGTCGCGGTCTTCATCTCTGGATTTATCTCCACGATGCGGTTCATCCTCGAGAGGTCTAACAGAATACTGCCATCGTAAACCGGGATTGTCAATCCTCTTACATTTATCCCCGTGCTGTAAGGTATCACCGGGACTTTCTCATTGTTCGCAAGCATCAAGACCTTCCGAACTTCTTCTTTATTCGCGGGTCGCACCACGTATGCAGGATTTTTCGCGGGCACAAAGTGCCAGTGCTGATCTCTCGAGTAGGAAGCGCATAGTGCGGGGTCATCTGTTGCGTTCCCTTCTCCCACTATCGCTTGGAGTTTCTCTGTCAACATTTCTCCTCACCGTAAACTCCTGTTCACAAGCTCCACAATATCATACACTTCTATCCCTTCCTTCTCCTTCTCAGCCGCTTCATTCAAGTTCCTTTTACAGAACGGGCATGCACTCACAAGCGCTTCAACACCTGCCTCCTTCGCTTCTCTCAGCCGTTCACCTGCACTCCACAATGCGAAATCATCAAAAGCCGACTTCACTCCACCGCCTGAGCCACAGCACCACGCTTGCTCACGCTCCCTCTTCATCCTCTTCACATCCGCCACTTCCTCTAAGACCGCCCTCGGCTCTTCGTATATACCCAAATCTCTTCCCAAATGACAGGGGTCGTGATAAGCTACCTTCATATCCAACTTCTTCACTTCCATATTGCCCCACCGTGTTAAGAATTGCGTGGAATGCACCAGTTCGAGACCCATATCTGGATAATCCTTCTCGAAGGTCATCAAACATCCAGGGCAGGTGAAAACAACCCTCTTCGCACCACTATTTTTTATCGCTTCGATGTTGTGTTCCATAAGTTCCTTTGCAGCTTCTACCTGCCCTGTTCTGAGCAAAACCGAGCCACAGCACCACTCCTCATCCAATACCTGATATTTTATCCCTAACTTATTGAAGATTCCAAGCATAGCATCTGCAATCTCCGGTACCCTGTATCGAGCAGTGCAGCCGATAAAATAGAGAACATCCGCCCCATAGAGCGATCTCGCTTCGTATTCGTATTTACGATTCTCGCCATACGCATTTCTCGTTTCTTTAATCTTCTCTGCAATCTTCTTATGTACCTCGAGAGACCACCCCTTCTTTACAAACCCCTCCCTCAGTTCCTCAAACAGTTCCGGCAACCTTATTTCCACACTTGTTATCTGCTTGCATTTCTCATAACACGCCCCACATAGCGTGCATGCATAAATGGATTTCAGCAATCCTTCCGCAGGCTCTGATAGCTCACCTTCCAATATTTCTCTGAAAATCTCTAACCTGCCAGGTGCATAGAATGCCTGATAGCCATAAAATTGCCCGCTCGGGCATAAAGGTAACCATTCCTCAGTCGGGTGAAAACTCGAAATACTGCATAATTTGCATTTCACACAATGATATATGGCACTTAAAATCTCCTCTCGTTCCATTTCCCCTTTCTCTCTACCCCTGCACACTTCTATTTTGGCATTTTATTTGCTTAACCTTAACGTCTAAGTTTTTCACTTCTTTATTTTAAGTGCTTTTGCGAACAAAAGAGAAAAGAATCTGAGTACAATGACAACGAGGATAGGGGTAATTGCGATACAGGGTGATGTCGAGGAGCACGTCATCGCGTTAGAGAAGACGTTAGCGGAGCGAGATGCTCAGGGGGAGGTGATAAAGATAAAGCATCGGGGAATAGTCGGGTCGTGTGACGCACTCGTGATACCGGGTGGCGAGAGCACCACGATAGGCAGGCTCATGCAGCGCGAGAATATTTTAGCGGAGATTAAAACGGCTGTGGAAGAATGCGAGCTACCGATACTGGGTACCTGTGCAGGCATGGTATTGCTCGCGAAAGAAGGTGATGAGGAAGTTGCAAAGACCGGCCAGCCGCTGCTTGGCTTGATGGACGTAAAAGTAAAGCGAAACGCGTTTGGCAGGCAGCGGGAATCGTTTGAGGCGCTATTACCGATGAGTATTTTTGAGGCGCCCTTTCCCGCAGTCTTCATTCGAGCGCCCGCTCTAACCAGGGCATCAGAGGATGTAGACGTACTCGCAACGTTCGATACGCTCATAGTAGCTGCGAAGCATAGAGATATGATTGCACTTTCCTTTCATCCTGAACTCACGGAGGATAGAAGAATTCACCATTATTTCCTTGAAACCTTTCTGTGAAGAAGGATGAAGAGAATAGAAGCCATGATCAGTCCTGAAAGACTCGAAGAGGTTAAGAGGGGCATCACAAAATACCCGAGTATGAAATCGGCTTTCGTAGTTGCGGGGACGCAGAGTGGAGTGGGGAAGACTGCGGTCTCTCTCGGGCTTATCTCCGCTTTCCGCCACCGAGGACTTGAAGTCCAGCCGTTCAAAGTGGGTCCTGACTTCATAGACACCAGCTTACACACACTCGCCGCAGAGAAGTCGTCGAGAAATCTCGATACGTTCATGATGCCGGCTTCTGGCATTCTTCGCACTTTCAGGATGAATGCGGCTGCGGTGAACGTTGTGGAGGGCGTCATGGGTCTCTTCGACGGTTCTTCTGCCGGTGGAGAGGGGAGCACCGCTCACCTTGCGAAACTCCTCGATATACCGGTAGTCCTTGTTGTTGACGCCTCTAAGCTTGCGGGGAGCGTTGCCGCCTTGGTCCACGGATACAAGACCTATGATTCATCGCTCAAGCTTGCCGGTGTCGTCTTAAACAGGGTTGGCAGTGAACGGCACAGAGCGCTACTCGAGGACGCTTTAAGAGGAGTTACGAGGGTTTTTGGGGTTATTCCACGAGATGAAGCCGTGAGAATCCCGGAGAGACACTTAGGATTATACCTGTCTCACGAAGTTGACCGCGCCCTCTTGAATGAGCTTTCGAGGCTCGTAGAGAAGAACATAGACCTGGACGCTTTGCTTGAAGCGACAACAGGTGCGATTCCAAGTGCAGAGCCTGAGTCCCAATTAAGGGCTGCTGATGGCGTCCGAGTGGGGGTAGCGATGGATGAAGCGTTCTGTTTCTACTACCCGGAGAACTTAGAGGTCTTGCGAGATTTCGGGGCTGAACTCGTCCTATTCTCTCCGCTTCGGGACTCTTTACCTGATGCGGATGCATTCTACCTCGGTGGCGGCTACCCGGAGCTTTACGCAGAACAGCTCGAAGAGAACGCCTCTTTAAGGGAGAAGCTTGCTGAGGAGGTCCAGCAGGGCTCTCCGCTCTACGCAGAGTGCGGCGGCTTGCTTTACTGCCTTGAGCAACTCGAGGGCAGGGAGATGCTCGGCTTATTCAAAGGTTCCGCAAAGCTCACAAGGCGGCTTCAGGCGGTTGGTTATGTCGAAGCGGTCTCGGTAAGAGACTGCCTTCTCTTCAGAGAAGGGGAGAGATTCCGGGGACACGAGTTCCATTACTCAACGGTGAATCTCAATGCGGACACCGGTGTGGATTTCGCCTACAAACTTCTCAGAGGTGTTGGAATAGAGAGCAAGAAGGACGGCATCTTCAGCGAAAACGCGCTCGCATCCTACACGCACCTTCACGCTCTGGGAAACGAAAAAGCGTTCCTCCGCTTCCTGGAGGCTGCGAGATGATCTTTGTGAATTGTCAGGAGGAAATAGAATGGCAAAAAGGATAATGGTGCAAGGCACAGGGTCGGGCGTAGGCAAGAGTATAATTGTAGCTGCGCTTTGTCGCATACTCTCCCAGGATGGCTATGAAGTCGCACCTTTTAAATCGCAGAATATGGCGCTCAACTCTTATGTCACCAGAGATGGTCTTGAAATGGGAAGGGCGCAGGCATTCCAGGCTTTCGCTGCTCGTAAAGAGCCGAGAGTAGAGATGAACCCCCTTTTGTTGAAACCGACAGGTGACACGAGCGCTCAGGTTATCCTGCGAGGCAAGCCAATAGGCAACATGAGTGCAAAGGAATACCACGACTTCAAGCCCCAAGCATTGAGCCTCATAAAGGACTGCTTTGGGCAACTCGACCGCGAAAACGATCTCGTGGTGATTGGAGGTGCAGGAAGCCCGGCTGAAGTAAACCTTCGCACGAACGATATTGTAAACATGAGCATTGCAAAACTTTACGATAATCGAACGTTCCGGGAAGAGGGTTATGGATGAGGATGGCGGCGCGGTTAATCTCGGGGGCGACGTCATAGGGACTTATATACACGGTATTTTTGACAATGATGCGTTTAGAAAAGCTTTTATGAATCACCTCAGGCTGAAAAAAGGGCGTTCGCCAGTGAGTGCACGCGCGAGCATGGATGAAGGCGAAACCAGGATCGGGATTGATTGGGATAGGGAATACAATAAATTAGCAGCCATCGTGCGAAGCAATGTTGATATGAACAAGCTCTATGAAATTGTAAATGGTACCTGAATGAAAAGGAAAGGCTTAATAGGGCTGGTATATAGTGGCGTTTAAAGAGAACGGTTTGATTGACCCCATTGAATATGAAATTGAGATCGATTGGGGCGCGGTATCGTTGTGAAGAGAAGTGAAGAGATACGATTTGAGACCCCTCCGTCTGGAAATCTGCTCAGTTCCAGTTTTACCCAAAGCCAACGTTACAAAAGTTGGTTAAGCATGAGTCCGGGATCTGAGTTTAACTTTTCTTATAGCTTGTTCATTGTTTATTTTGTAGTTATAACATTTGAAAAAAAAAGATAGTAGCGGGTAATTTAAGCCTCCTACTTTCTTCTCCACCTGCTGAAGTAACCTCTTCTTTGATAGCGTGTGAGGGAATGGAGGAGGGAAGGGGTGAGAGGATGAAGGGAGTCACCGCGAGAATAAAAAAGTTAAAATTGCATTTTCCTTTAGGATTTTTCCCATTCGATCTGCTCTTTTTTGAAATTCAAATTTATACCTATCCTTTGCATTAGATTGCGACCAAGAATAACATCCTCAGGCAAGCTTTTAATAACATCCATCTCAACCTTTTCAATGGTGACACCATCAATTAATATTTTTGGAAATGCAATTATTTCCGCTTTTATAAGTCTATTATCCCCTGTTCCGATTTTTCTGAAAGATCGGTATTTAACAAAACCTAAGTCTTCTATGCTTACCCCATCACTTAAGATTAGTCTTACATGATTTCCGCCTGAGCCTGAATCAAATAAAGCTTCTAACTTCTTTTTACCCTTCAACCCTATAA
>JACUTR010000010.1 GCA_014859735.1 Candidatus Methanophagales archaeon
ATGGTGATGTCGAAAATGATGAGGTACCGATAAATGGTGATGTCGAAAATGATGATGCGACAGGCACGAGTGATGTTGGTATCAGGGACCCCGGGTATGTCTATTTAGAAAAGGTAGCGACTAAAGTCCCAAAAATTTATAACATCGGCGAAACGATCACGTACAGCATAGTAATATGGAACCCAAATACCAATACACCGATTACAATCACCGTGGTCAACGATACATATGCCAATGATGGATATGAAAGAAATCTGCTAGCAGAATGGGGTATTCCTAATATCACATTGCCAGTGTCGGATAATATTAAGGGTGGTGCTGACACATACAATAACACCTGGACAGCACCTAGGCCGATAGCAGCAGGTGACCTAGACCCAGTTAAAGCAAATCAGGTTATAAACAGGCTCAGAATAGCGGGTATTGAGGATGTAGGGGAATTAGATCTCGCGGGATCGGTTCAAGAGGCAGTAATGGTAACAGTATACCCACCAAACTTCAACTTTACTTTCGATCCCACATGCTGCCTTACCATGACATTCAGCGGTTCTGCTTCTTTCGATCCAGACGGAACGATTGAGAACCACACCTGGGATTTCGGCGATTCAAGCAGCTCAGGAGTTATATCAGGAGCGCCTGGGGTCATTTCACATATCTACGCGTCTTGTGGATCTAAAACAGTCAAACTGAGTGGCTATGACAACCTGGGCTTGTTCAACTTTACCGAAAAGGAAGTATACGTGCCCTGCGCGCCGACCGCAGTTGCACGTGTCGATAAACCGAGTGTACTGAGTGGTGCTGGCGAAGTAGTAACGTTTTCAGGTTGTGATTCACACGCAGATGAAAATGCACCGTGGTTAAGCATCACGGGTTACACATGGACCTTCAGCGATGGTTATCCCACCCAGTCTACTCATAATGTAACGCGTATGGTTGATGGACCAGAAGGTACGAGTATATGTGCAACGCTTGAGGTTACTGACGGCCATTGCAATGATACGGCTGAGGTGTGCGTATACATAGTAGGGGTACCTCAGTGCAAGATTCGACTGTACGGTACCTTTGATGAGGGACCAGGGAATCTTACCGTTACAGATCCTGAACCAGGACCCGGTTATGGACTGAAACCGGAGAATCCACCGTACACCTGTCCAATGGGACCGTTCGACCCGCAACATGAACAAGCGCCAAGGAAAGACTTCATTACCTTCAATCCAGCTATCATGGATCACAACCAGGGTTACCCCGAGCTGAGTTTCAAGCCCTGTGAATCAGGAGCGGTACAGGAGCCAAAAGAGAAGGTCTTCAAGCGGATGTGGTACGAGAAGGAATGGTTCAAGGACCACGACAATGATGGCTGCTGGGACGTCGTGATAGACAAGTTTAACCCGATAACCGGTAAGTACGAGTATAATAGGACAATGTGTCTGGAGGAGTGGAACGAGATACCTGACTGGATAAAGGTAAAGGACAAGTTGACGATCAGAGAGTGGAACAACGACCCAACCAAAGGCGACATATATGGACCGGCGATCAAACAGGAGTTCACGTACATGTTCCTGAACGATACCAACATGCCAATAATGATCCAGAGCGGAAGCAGAGTCCTCATACCGATGGCTCACGATCCAGCCAACCCGTACAGAGGTCTTAACAGCTTCGATGCGGATGGCGATGGAAAGGCTGATTATGTGAGGGTCGAGAGCGAGGCAACGCTTGGACTGGACATCGACCACGATGGAACAGACGAGTCAATGGATATGGATGGTATAGAGCTCAATGGGAACGAGAGTGTGGTGTTAGTGCTCCCGGAGAAGACATTAAAAGCAGGAGGGGAGCTCCAGTTCTTCGATCATAAGGTGAGGTTAGAGGAAGTATTCGGTCCTTACCCAGGCACAGCAACCTTCGTTGTAAGCGATAACGAGGGTGGTGGAACGCCCGAGTCGACAGAAGTAAGCCTGGAAGCAGGCGAGGTCGCTTACTTCAAGAGAGGCCTAAAAGCTACTGAAGGGGCGACATTCTACCTGCGAGTAATAGCGATAGATTGGCCGGTGATTGCTGGTGAAGCAAAGGCGCGAATCGAGGTCGGAAGGATGTTCGGTCAGACGCATGCGAACATCGGAGGAGCGAATCCGCACTGGAGCCAGAAGGCGTTCATCGTTGACGAGGTCTTCTACAACGTGGTTGCGATAAAGGCAGAGGACAACTGTATCAAGTACATCACGTTCCGGCAGAAGTTGCCCAAGATGCCAATCAAGCTGTACGGCAAAGATCTCAAGGTATGGGAGCCCGGCGAAATGTTGCCCGAGATGCCGCCGTTCAACATGCCACACGAGATATGCGTGGACGTGCAGGCCGCACCACCATGGACTATACCGGAGTCACAGCAAGATAAGATCGGAGAGAACAAAACAAGACCACCACTGATGATTTACTATACCAAAGAAGATGATGAAATGAGGTACAAGGGAGAGCTGAAGGAGATATACAATGAGACGCGGATAGATGATCAGGAAGAGAAGGAGTTCTGGATGCTCGAGTGGTTCCACACCCAGCCACAGCAGTACACCGAGTTCGCATTGCCGGGCAATGATAGGTATCTGGTGACGCTCTCGTGGTACGCGCCTGAATCGGAAATTACTATCTGGGATGGCTGTCCAGATGGACCAGTCGCTAACTACACGGGAGAACGCGTCAAGTTCTGGTACGAGGATTGCACAGGACCATTATACATTGACCCAGCAACATCATCAATAAGGGTCTTCGGGACCTTTGATGAGGGACCAGGAAACCATAGTGCTATAGATCCAGAGACCGGAAAGAAGCCGGAGAATCCACCTTATACCGATCCGATGGGACCGTTCTGGCAGGGTTCACAGGCACCAGTGAAAGACTTCATTACGTTCAACCCAGCTATCATGGACCACAACCAGGGTTACCCCGAGCTGAGTTTCAAGCCCTGTGAATCAGGAGCGGTACAGGAGCCAAAAGAGAAGGTCTTCAAGCGGATGTGGTACGAGAAGGAATGGTTCAAGGACCACGACAATGATGGCTGCTGGGACGTCGTGATAGACAAGTTTAACCCGATAACCGGTAAGTACGAGTATAATAGGACAATGTGTCTGGAGGAGTGGAACGAGATACCTGACTGGATAAAGGTAAAGGACAAGTTGACGATCAGAGAGTGGAACAACGACCCAACCAAAGGCGACATATATGGACCGGCGATCAAACAGGAGTTCACGTACATGTTCCTGAACGATACCAACATGCCAATAATGATCCAGAGCGGAAGCAGAGTCCTCATACCGATGGCTCACGATCCAGCCAACCCGTACAGAGGTCTTAACAGCTTCGATGCGGATGGCGATGGAAAGGCTGATTATGTGAGGGTCGAGAGCGAGGCAACGCTTGGACTGGACATCGACCACGATGGAACAGACGAGTCAATGGATATGGATGGTATAGAGCTCAATGGGAACGAGAGTGTGGTGTTAGTGCTCCCGGAGAAGACATTAAAAGCAGGAGGGGAGCTCCAGTTCTTCGATCATAAGGTGAGGTTAGAGGAAGTATTCGGTCCTTACCCAAGCACAGCAACCTTCGTTGTAAGCGATAACGAGGGTGGTGGAACGCCCACGTCGACAGAAGTAAGCCTGAAAGCAGGCGAGGTCGCTTACTTCAAGAGAGGGCTAGAAGCTACTCAAGGGGCGACGTTCTACCTGCGAGTAATAGCGATAAATTGGGGGGCGTTCGGTGCACCATCTTCAGCGCGAATCGAGGTCGGAAGGATGTTTGGTCAGACGCATGCGAACATCGGAGGAGCGAATCCGTACTGGAGCCAGAAGGCGTTCATCGTTGATAAGGTGTTCTACAACGTGGTTGCGATAAAGGCGGAGGACAACTGCATCAAGTACATCACGTTCAGGCAGAAGTTGCCCAAGATGCCAATCAAGCTGTACGGCAAACATCTCAAGGTATGGGCGCCTGGTGAAATCTTGCCCGAGATGCCGCCGTTCAACATGCCACACGAGATATGCGTGGACGTGCAGCCAACGTGGACCAGACCATACTCGCAGCAAGATAAGATCGGAGAGAAGAGATCAGTCGGAGCACTGAACATCACCTATGTGAAGGAAGGCGAAGAGATGAGATTCAAGGGAGAGCTGAAGGAGATATACCATGAGACGTGCGAGAAGGAGGAGTTCTGGACGCTCGAGTGGTTCCACACCCAGCCACAGCAGTACACGGCGTTCGTGCTGCCACGGGGAGAGCTCTATCTCATGACGCTCGCATGGTACGCGCCTCAATCGGAAATCACCATCTGGAATTGTGATCCAGGAGAACCAATGAAGGTGCTGCATGGGATGCGTGTCAAGTTCTGGTACGATCCAACAGACAACACGGATATCTACGTGAACAGGGTCGGTCCAGCAGCACCACCACCAGGGATAGACGAGCTCTATGATATGGCAATGTATGGCGGCAATGGCGATGGCAAGATAGACCTCGATGAACTGGTAAACGCGATCCTGGACTACCTGCGCGGTACAGGCCCATTCGCTCCGGGCGGTCAGTTTGACAAAGGCGACTTGATACAGTACATCATGGCCTACCTGAAACAAGAAGGGTATCTCTAACTAAGGGGAAAAATCTGAGAGTACCAAGGAAAGGAAGGAGAACCAATAACGGAGGGTGAAAAAAGCCCTCCCTTCAAATTTTTTGTTTTTTATTTTATAACCGCTACAAAGAGGGGGTGAAATAAAATAATATGTACAAAATGAAACTGAGTAACTTGCAAAAATTGAGTATTATGGCACTGTTTCTGTCAATAGCAATTATAAGTGCAATACCAGCAACTGCTGCGGCTGTTTCTGTTACTGTAACCAGAGACCTTCCGGATGCGGTCGGTCCGGGAGCGGAGTTCGAAGTTTCACTGACTCAATCAGGCTTCTATTTCACCGGTTCCGTGACCGAGACACTTCCAGAAGGATTCAGCTACCGGGGAGTTCTAAGTGGCGGTACGCTTTATGCATATGATGAAACGGCGAACAAACTTACGATGGACTTCCAGGGTGGGGCAACGACGTTAATCTACCGGGTTAAAGCAGGAACAGCGGAACAAATAGGAAATGCAGTCTTTTCAGGAACATGGAACACGGTTGATTCACAGATGAATAAGATATCCGGTAGTATCGGGGGTGAAACGAGATTAACCGTGGCAGAGCCCACTCCTGCGCCTGCAGAAGCGCCACCTTCAGGCGGTGGAGGTGCACCAGCACCAACAATACCACCAGCGCCACCAGCAGAAACGGCTCCTTACATACATCTTACCGCAATTCCCGCAGAGATACCCGCGGATGGACTCTCTACCTCAACGATAACCGCGTTCGTGTGGGATGGCGATAAATGGGTGATGGGGAACCTGACGGTAAATTTCAGCACGTCGTTGGGAACGATACCTGCATCTGCATTGGTAGTGAACGGGAGTGCAACCGGAACATTAACCGCGGGGAGTGAGGAGGGCAGTGCAAATGTCACAGCAGAAGCGAATGTGCCCGAAGTCGGGTTCTTAACTAACACCACAGCGGTTACTTTCACGACACCGGGTATAACACCAACGCCTACACCAACGCCAACGCCTACGCCAACGCCTGCGGCTACGCCTGAAGTAACACCGGGAGTAACACCAAGCCCGACGCCACAACCAGGGATACCAGGGTTCGAAGCGATATTTGCAATTGCAGGGCTACTGGCAATCGCTTATTTAGTACTGATGCGGAGAGGGAAGAAAAAAGCGTAACCGGTTCTTTTGGTAAAGCTTTTCTATGAGCCCTTACTGGGCTTGCGCATTTTTTTATTTTGTACTTGTTTACCGCGGAGCCCGCAGAGTGTAGGCTCCACCCCACGTCCCCGCAAGCCCTGAAAGGGCTTACACAGAGAGTCAGGAAAAATAGTTACCATTAAACCCCTCCGGGGTTTCCGGGGGTAATGGGGCGGAGCCCCAATATATTTCGTCATCTCAGCGCTCTCCGTGATCTCGGCGGTAAACAAATATAATTGCCGGAGATCATAAATACCGAATCTGAGCTCCTGATTTTACGTATATGTTCTTTACAGGTGTTATTTCTCCATATCCTCTTTTATAGCCCCGGTTACCAAAATATAGGTTGCTAAAAAGGAGGCGAAAAATGAAAAACAAGAACAGAGAGAAGTTGCTATGTGCGACCGTAGCCGTGATACTGGTATTATCAGCATTCGTAGTAGGGATAGTGCCCGTGAGTGCACAGGGAGCTTCGGTAACAAGGGTGCTTCCAGAAGCAGTCAAGACAAATCAGGAGTTTGCGGTGACTTTGATCCAGTCCGGTTTCTTTCTCTATGGTAATGTGACTGAGACACTTCCAGCAGGCTTTGGGTACGTTAGTGGGAGTTACACGGGTAAGGGAAACGTTACGGATAACCCCTCAACGCGAAAGCTTTCAATGGAATTTATAGATGAGACCTCAGTGACATATCGTGTCAAAGCGAGTTCATACGATCAAATTCCCGCAGCGTTTTCAGGCACATACGTAGCACCTATCTGGAATGGGACGCATTTAGTAATAGAATCGGGCACTGTTGGAGGAAGTCAGGAAGTAGTAGTAGATGGAACGCTGCCATATACAACGGGGCACAATCCGGCAAACGGTGCTACGGGTGTGCCAGTTGGCACGAATATTGTGGTCCAGGTGAGAGACAATGGTTCAGGAGTAAATCATACCACGATAAAGGTGACTGTGAATGGTGTTCCGGTAACGCCGGGTATACTACCGATAGATCTAACTCTGAATTTCTCGGTTACGTACGACCCGCCGGTAAATTTCAGTTACGGGGAAGTGGTAACTGTAACAATCAATGCTTCGGATCGGGCAGGAAATGCGATGACGACTGATAAGTATTCGTTCACGACGGAGACGGGCGTGGTAGCAGGCTCTATTGCTGGGCGAATAACCTATACTTGCAATACGACGGGAATCGCAGGCGTGAGTGTTAACCTGACAAATCTAACGGGTGTTGTAAAAACAACAACCACCAATGCTACGGGCTACTACAACTTTACGGGTGTTAGTCCTGGAAGTTACTCCGTGAATGCCTCAAAGCCACGGTTCTGGGGTAATTCAACAGCGGTAACAGTAACTGATGGTGCAACGACAACGGCGAATATGATGCTGTGGCTGAAGGGGGATTTGAATAATAATGGGCTGGCAGCTGATGCCGGGGACTTAGCAAAGATTAAAGACGCGTCCGTAGGAAAAATCTCGCCTGACTGGAAGTATGATTTGAATGATAATGGTATCTTCGCAGACGCTGGTGATTTAGCAAAGATGAAAGATGCATCCGTAGGAAAAATTTTTTTGACGTGAGGGGCTGGGGGAAGAAAATGACTAAAAAAGTAATATCGTATGAATCGGGTGCAATCGTGTTATTGACGGTCTTTGCAATGGTAACCCCAGCTTCAGCACAACCTACAGCAAGTAGTTTTGGAGTAAACGATGCAATAGGAAATCCAGGTACTTATGTGAGTGTTCCCGTGAACATCACCAATGTACAGAACGGACCGATTGTAAGTGTGATATTTGATGTCCTCTACAACAACGGCGTTATAAACGTTGTAGGGGTCCAACGAGGAGATTTAACATCAAACTGGGATTCTCCATCCTACTACAATTTCGATTGGGAAACGCGAGTCACGATAGTATATGATGCTGTAATAGAACACGCAATACAAAACGGAGTAAGTGGCTCATTAGTTCTTCTTAACTTCAGTGTCATTGGAACACCAGGTAGCACAAGCAGGATGAACCTAACCGGTATACAAATGTCTGACACAGAGTATAATGTAGGTACAGCACCCGCGAAGAATGGCACATTCAGGGTAGATGCAGGCGCACCAAATGTAACAAATCCGAATGCAAATCCTGGTACAATCGTTGCTGATGGAGTTCAGGAATCACGATTGAACGTAACAGCAATAGATGATATTGCAATTGATGTTGTCACTGTTAATTTGACAGAGATAGGTGGACCGGCGAAGAAAGTAATGGAAAAGATTGAGGGTACACTGTATTCAACAACGACAAATGCGTCTGGTGGAACAACACCAAGAACATATTATTTACCGGTAAATGCTACTGATTTGCTCGTGAACTCCAACAATACAGAAGCTTTTATGTTAATCGTCGAAGCATCAGCTAACGGCTCTCTCACTGGCAAAATAACATACACCTGCAACACCACAGGAATAGAAGGTGTGGAGGTTAACCTGACAAATCTAACGGGTGTTGTAAAAACAACAACCACAAATGCCACTGGTTACTATGACTTCAAGGATGTTACGCCGGGAAATTACTACATGAATGCATCAAAGTCACGGTTCTGGGATAACTCAACGGATGTGACGGTAAGTAGTACAGGTGCGACTACGGAAGCAGATATGATGCTGTGGTTGAAGGGCGATTTGAACAATGATGGAACGCCAGCAGATCCTGGTGATCTGGCAAAGATGAAGGATGCATCCGTGGGAAAAATTACACCCGACTGGAGATACGATTTGAATAACAATGGTATCTTTGCAGATCCTGGTGACCTGGCAAAGATGAAGGATGCATCCGTGGGAAAAATCGATTTAATATAAGGAGGTGAAAAAATGAAAAATAAGATAATAGGGTATGGATTGAGTGCAATCGTGCTGTTGTCAGTACTTGCTATGGTGATGCCAGCATCAGCGCAACCCACAGCAAATGAGTTTGGTGTGGAGAATGCACTGGGCGATTCGGGCACAAATGTGATGGTTCCAGTGAATATCACCAACACACAGAATGGACCTATTATAAGCATCGGATTTGATATCTTTTACGACAACGGCGTTATAAACGTTGTAGGGGTCCAACGAGGAGATTTAACATCAAACTGGGATTCTCCGTCCTACAACAATTTCGATTGGGGAACGAGAGTCACGATAGTGTATGATGGGGTGACAGATCATGCAATACAAAATGGAATGACTGGTTCAGTGGTTCTTCTTAACTTCGGTGTTAGTGGGACACCGGGTAGTACAAGTAGGATGAACCTAACTGGTATAGGATTATCTGACACAGAGTATACTGTAGGCACAGCACCAGCGAAGAACGGCACGTTCACCGTAACAGGAGTAGCAGCAACAACAGGCGACATAATCATCAATGAGATAATGTACGCTCCGACCGCTACGTGGGGTGGTAGCACAAACGAATGGATTGAACTATACAACAACGATTCGAAGCCCATAAACATCATAGGCTGGACAATAGACGATAAACCAATACCTGAAGCAGTAATGCAACCTGGCGATTATCTAATTATTGCAAAAAACGATACAAAGTTCTATGAATTCTATCCCGGCATTACTTGTTCTGCGAAAAAAGTTGCGATTAGTCTTAAAGACGATGGTGAAACGATATACTTAAACGACAGCATGGGAAATGTAAATGATATCGTAAATTACACAGAATATGCAAGTGGAGGACTTGGTTGGGGATATAAAGACAACAGAACACTCGAACGAAACGCAACAGGCGGCTGGGAAGAGAGCCTTGTAGAAGGAGGAACGCCTTGTAAACCAAATAGTGTATTAGCAGCACCACCGGTCTTAACCACGATCAAAGTCGCACCACCAGCGGCAACTCTTGTGGTCGGTGGAACACAGCCGTTCACTGCAACGGCAGAGGATCAATATGGTAATCCAATGACAGGTATTAACATCACCTGGATGAGCAGTAACATAACCGTTGGAACCGTCACTCCGAAATATGCGATAACTGGCTCAGATGGGAATGCGTCTACGACATTTACAGCAGCCGAAGCAGGAACAACCACGATAAAGGCTGAGAATAAAACGGTGAATGGAACAGCATCGGTGACGGTAACGACCGCTGCACCGGTCTTAACCACAATCAAAGTCACACCACCACTGGTAACCCTTACGGTCGGTGAGACACAACAGTTCACCGCGCAAGGCTACGATCAGTTCGGTGATCCAATCGACTCTGGCATCGTCTATACCTGGAGCAGTAGCAATGAGATAGTTGGAACAGTAAATGAGACTGGATTCTTCGAGGCGTTAGCTGTTGGAAAGACACTGGTAAATGCAACCAATGGGACGATAGTGGGAAGTGCAAGTGTTACGGTTTCGTCACTAACCATTACGGATTTCACCGTTGACTCCTCTGTCAAGCGCGGTCATACACTAAACGCAAGCGTTAAGATAAAGAACAAGGGCAGTTCCACGATAAACGTGACCGTTGTGGTCAGTGGGCTTCATAACTCAACGGGCTATCCGATTGCAGGAACTGGTGTGCTTGTAAATCTCGGTGCGGGTCAAGAAATAACGCTTCCGGTGCTTGTATATGTGCCTACAAGTGCAAATTTGGATGGTTATACACTGTTCGCGGATGTTTGGCTCTACGACGACTACCCAGACGAGACAAAAGCCATTTATAGTGGTCCGAAGGTGACTTCGGTCACTTCTTAATCTTTTTTAGGAGGTAAACGACGATGAGAAACAGTAAAAATAACCGGGGAATAATAGCAGTACTGCTGACGGTTATAGTTCTTTCCGCAGCCGCGATTCCAGCAGGTGCACTGCCCGCACTGAGTATAGCACTTAGTCCAGACCCGCCTGTTCAAGGTCAACCGTTAACCGTAACGGTTTTATTAGACGGAACTCCCGTTCATGGTGGAGATGTGTATTTCGTGCTGAACGATGGAACTCCCGTTCATGGTCAAACAGATGCGAGCGGAAAAGTGAATTACAAACCACTCTTAACAGGAACGTTGAAGATCACGGCAATGTATATGGGCATGAGCGCAAGTACAGAGAGTACCGTTTCACCATCACCGACACCGACACCGACACCGACACCCACACCACCAGCGCCAGCACGAGGTGTCCTTGGCGGAGGGGCACGGGTAACACCAACACCCACGCCAACGCCTGCACCTATGCTCGTAGTAACACCTGCACCCACACCCACAGTAACGCCCACAGCAACACCTACAGTACCACCTATCGTAACACCAACGCCACCGCCAGTGCTAGCAGTTCCCCCCATGATACCGTTATACGTAATATTAATAGCTATAGTCGTTGCCCTGGTAATCATTGCAGGCGCTTACTGGGTGTGGAGAAGATGACCGTAACCGAAAAGAGCTGAGTAACGTACAACCAAAAACTCAAAATTTTTTGGGGTTTTTTACCCTCTCTTCTTATTTTATTCTCCCTGGATTGGATATTAACATAAGGAGTCCCGGAATGTGGCACTGTAAGCTAGCGGCTTTTACTCTTATGCTCATTTTATCGCTTGGCATCACGATAACCATAGTGCCACCACGTGCATTGACAACCGATAGTGAGGTTACAGATGGACTGCATAAGCTTGCACCAGATGTACAAAGCCAGATGGAAAGTGCGAAAAACGAATCGCGAGATGAAAAAATTGCAATACTCATATTGATGGAGCAGCAGCCCTCTCACCCCGGTTTGAATTTACAGGATGCAACGGGAGAAGAAAGATCTCAACTCATCCATTCGATGAAATCTCGCACAGAGAAGAGTCAAAAAGATGTTCTTGCCAGTTTAGAAAAGCAGAAATCACGGGGTAATGTAGCGGACGTCAGGGCATGTTGGATTGTAAACGCAATCGCGGTTAAGGCAACACCTGAGGTTCTTGAGGAGCTTGTGCAGCGACCGGAGGTGAAACTGGTCGAGCCGGACTACAAGGTCAAAGCATTAGGGGACACTCTTCCGTGGGGTGTTGCTAGAATAAATGCTGAACTCGTTTGGAACGGTACTAAAGGTGGCACAGACGTTGTCGCGGCGAGAAATGCGGGTCAAGGAATCAACGTTTCTATACTGGATACCGGGATAGACCACACGCATCCCGATTTGGCTGATAATTACAAAGGGGGATATGATTTTGTGAATACTGATGATGACCCGATGGATGACCATGGACATGGAACGCATTGCGCCGGGATTGTAGCGGCAGTGGATAACGATGAAGGCGTGATAGGCACTGCTCCTGAAGTAAGCCTGTATGGAGTGAAGGTGTTGAACAACAGTGGAATTGGCTATACGAGTGATCTTATAAGAGGAATTGAATGGTCAGTAAATAATGGTATGCAGATAATATCGATGAGCGTGGGTACTGAGAATTATTCAGCGCCCTTACATACAGCTTGTAATACTGCATACAACGCAGGCTTGCTGCTCGTTGCAGCAGCTGGAAATGATAACGAATATGGTATCGACTACCCGGCAGCTTATGAAACCGTGATAGCAGTTGGTGCTATAGATCAGAGCGATGCACGATGTGATTATCCCGGCTGGTGGGGCAGTGACTGGGGGCCTGAATTAGAATTGACCGCGCCTGGTGTTGATATATACTCAACATATTTAGGTGGGACTTATGCAATAAATCATGGGACATCAATGGCATGTCCGCACGTAACGGGCGCAGCAGCTCTGGTCTGGAGGGCATATCCAGACTACAGCAATACTCAGATAAGAGAGCGGTTACAGGAAACTGCCGAAGATCTGGGTGCCCCGGGTCGAGATGATTGGTATGGCTATGGATTGGTAGATGCAGCACATGCAGCAGCGGATAGAACACCACCACGATTAATATTTGACACGGGCTCGCCGGCTAACCCCTTCCCCAGCATTTCCGGGATACACAACGGCACCATCACGCCCTCATGCAACCTCAGGGTCAGCAAACTGTACACCTATCCCTCTCCGGGAACAGGTGGGCATACTGAATACATAAGGATATGGAATAGCACGGGCTGGGATAAAACCGCAACGTGGACTGGCTATGCAAGCGATTGGCATAACCTCTCGTTCGATGAGTCGTTCACCCTTCTCGAAAATGAGACCTACAACTACACCATCATCACGGGTTCATATCCGCAGATAATCCATGAACCGACATTTAACGCACCGGGTGGAACAATTACGTGTACTGAGTTCGTAGATGCTAACGGCGTTGTTTATGCTGATTGGATTCCCGCGATACGATTGGAATGAGGGTAGCTGAGTGCAAAGCCATTCTCTATTCCTTTTTAGCGCTTAACCTGTAATAGTACAGAATGACTTTAAATCGGGGAACGTGCCCTCGTTTTGGGATTGAAAAAGCGGACGTGGCCCGTTTTTTATTCAAAAGTATATAAAACTATCGGACGCTTCAAAATAAGTGAAATTGTGCTAAAATTTAAATATCGAGGGCCCAACCATATATGTTCAGAACATATGTAAGTTACATATGTTAAGAACACAGGTTGGGATGATGAGAGCGTTCACGGAAGCTTTTGGGCTCGCAATTCTTGTAGCGTTCACGTCTGTCATTATATTACTTGCTATTCTCTCGCAAGGGGCGTACTTTTATTATTATGAGCCAAACAAGTTCGTATGGATTGCCGAGGTGCTTTTGGGAATTTGTGGCGTTATAGTCGGTATCGGGAGAATAAAAGAACGACTGAAAGATAGAGATACCAGTGGACTTATATAAATAACGGTGGGAAAAAATTCTATTCTCGTTGAGAAGGGCGACGAAAATTCCCGCACTTCTCAGCCCGCCTACTTTGGCTTTGATTTCACCTCACCCGTCTCCTTTCATCGTATTTCTATTATTTGTTCGTGGTACGCCCCTGTCGCAACGTCCAGAAAGGGTAAAAAATAAAACCCCACTTCAAAGATACTAAATTAAATTGGGAAAATTTATATAGGTGAATACCAAATTAGAGGTTAAGCTACGGGAAAGGGAATCTACTACTAAATTTGAGATTTAAGCCTTTTCCGTACACAGTGACAAACCACCTATGACCATGCACACCGAAGAAGAAGGAAAAATGGGATTACGGCTTGCGAGAGCCGCAATAGAGCGGTACTTGAGTGAGAATGAGAGGCTCAAAGCGCCTGCAGATTTACCTGCGAGCTTTGATGAGAAACGGGGTGTTTTTGTCACGTTGAATAAATACGGGAATCTGAGAGGCTGTATAGGCTATCCCTACCCTGTATTCAAGTTGAAGGAAGCGATTATCGATGCCGCGATATCTGCAGCGGTTGGCGACCCCCGATTCCCGCCTGTAACGAGAGGGGAATTTGAGGATGTGACCATTGAGCTCACGATACTCACACTGCCACAGGTCTTAAAAGTTAGGCCAAAGGAGTTGCCCAAGCAAGTAGAAATAGGCAGACACGGATTAATTGTAAAGAGAGGGCTATATCAAGGACTTCTGCTTCCCCAGGTTGCTCCGGAGTATAATTGGTCAGCGGAGGAGTTTCTATGCCAGACATGCTGGAAAGCAGGCTTGCCACAGGACGCATGGCTCGAGGAAGAGACCGAGGTCAGCACGTTTGAGGGCCAGATATTCAAGGAGGAGGAAACAGAATGATAAAGATAGATAGATATAAATGTGGCTACTGTGGTGCGTGCGTCTCGGTCTGTCCCAGCGATGCAATCGAGTTGGTGGGGACATGGATAAGGATAGATGATGAAAAATGCAATCCGTGTAAAGTTTGTGTGAATATCTGTCCCGTTGGTGCATTGGAGCAGGAAGAGTGATGGATGGGTGTCAGTTCAATCAGCGGTTTAGCGGTTCAGACTTACGGAAAAAGAAGGATTGACGATGAATAGTTTTGAGGAATGTAAACGAAGGGGCAAAAAGGGGTAATTGTTGAAAATGCTCTCCTCCTCGTTCTGCTCTACTTTACTCGAAACTAAATTCCAACCCTCTAAGCCGCTAAAAAACCAAGCCTCTAATCCTCTTGAAAACACTCAAACCTAAAACCCAGACCTTACACCTATTCAAATCCTCTTCTCATACACGACTGCATCCTCACCGTCAGCATAATATCTTCTTATGGTATATGACGGTTTGTAGCCTTGCTTTTCGTAAAATCCTCGTGCATCCCGGTTACTTTTCCTGACCTCCAGTGTGACTGCCTCGAACGCATCGGTAAGAAATTCCTGTTCCACTGCTTTTATCAACCCCTTTCCCAATCCATTCCTCCTGTATTCTTTATCCACGGCAATTCCGGATATATGGCCATGCTCCTCTCTTATCGCGCCACCGACAAAACCAATGGGCTTTCCCTCAATGCTCGCCGATGTCGAAGCTGCCACGAAGAAATAGTTCTCGAAAGAATAGAACAACTCAGCAATATCTGATGCCGTGTTTATCGTTTTTATGTTCCTCTTCCATAGTCGTATAATCTCAAGCAAATCTGACTCTACTGCTTTCCTTATCCTAAACTCAGCCATAAATACTTCTCACTATACGCCTTTTTTCCTTAAATATTTTAACACTGCAATGCTTTATCGGATAAACGTAGCCAAAGAAATGAGCGAAGCGGAACGGATAAAGAAGGACATTGCGATTTTTGAAGAGAGCATGGTCGAGCTCGATTCGGTATCGCTCGGGGCTTATGAGGAAAAGGTGGTGGACCAAGCAAAGAGATATTATGAGGATACGAAGTATTATCTTGAAAAAGGCGATTACTTTACTGCGTTCGGCTGCATAAACTATGCACATGGACTTATAGATGGAATAAAGAAGATGAAAGAGGGTTGAGGTGTTGTGGCTTTTTGGATAGATAAACTATTTCTCACGCTATTCAACGGATTCTTGATAGTGACAGGTTTTTTTTTACACCAGCATAACCAGATACCCGATGGCAAACCCAATTATTGCACCTGAATTGAGCAGAGGCAAGCCGGCATGCGGTTTCCCTCTACCCGCAAAACTGGTCAGTACTGCATATCCTGCTAAAGTTCCTATAAGCGCACCTAACGCTGGAGCGACACTTGCATACGTTACTGATGAAGCCACCACCAGCAAAGAAGGGATGATCGCATCGCCAAGCCCCATGAAGAATGCATCCTCCATCTCACTGTGGGGCCGTTTCTCAGCGATAAAGGGTTTATCAGAAGTCTTTCTTAATAAACGTTCTTTCTTTAGAAAGAAAGTTTGTAAGGGCTTATGCACTAAAGAAAAACTCCGTTTTCGAGGCAGTACAAAAAGAACCGGCATCCGCAAATCGATGACTGATTCTGCTAATGCTACCATATGCTTCGTCTTGTAAACCGCAATGGCATCGTATATCGCTAAGATTATCATGAGGAGCAGCACGGGAAGGATGCCGAGGGAGATACCAAAGATCGCCGCTGCGCCCCCTCCTATTATCAGGCCCGTCACATCGAGGACATACCATTCCGGATAGGTAAAGAGGAGAAGCGCAAGCGCAAGCGCAACGACAACGGGGATATAGGGATAAGGAAGGAGGACAGCCATTACATAATAGATCGTTACCGTCACCGCGGTGAGCATCACGAAATAAACAAGCCTCTTTCCTCCAAACTTGAGCACAACAAGGATGAACGCCGTGAAAGCGATGATAAAGATAAAAAAGATTAGTGGGTTACGTGGATCTTCAGGGTTTTCAAATGCTGTTACGCCCGCTACTTTAAAGGGTGCCGCAAGCAGTAACGCAATGATCTGTGTGAGCAGGATAAAACTCCCCATACCGATAAACAGAGCGATACTCGCACTCCTTTCTGATAATTCTTCTTCGTTCATCTCATTCATAGTAGGTTATTGTAACCTACGATAACATAAAAGAGCAGTAACTTTAGAGGTTTGCTACATATTTCTTCAGGAACAGTGCCAATCTTCTGCTATCTCGATCTTTTTTTATCAGAATATTCGTTTTGAGCACCTCCACTCCGGTATCTACGGGGCAATCGTCGCCCTTATCGATGACCAGCACATCTAAGACATCCTTATAACACGTATACACACCGCAGGGCGAAACGTCAAACCCCTTTGCGCGCATAAATTTCCCCGCGGGGCCACTTACCGCTTCAGTGCCAATGATTGGTGAAATCGCCATCACGATTTTCCACTTGAGACGTTCCCTTATCCCCTTCAAACTGAGAATAGGTCCTATGCTTGTTATTGGATTGCTCGGCCCTATGAGCAGCAGGGCGTCAGATTCTTTCTCCAGCACCCGGACAACTGCCTCAGACGGTTTTACCTCATCTATGCCATCGAACGAGAGATCTAAAACGTCAGGCGCACCCTTCCGTGCTACCCAGAACTCATGAAAATGGAGTTCGCCTTCAGGCGTATGAATTTTCGTACGCACCGATGCAGGGTCATCGGTCATCGGCAGTATCGTTATATGCTTGGCTATGCCGAAGCGTTTTGCAAGCATCGCAGTCGCTTCGGTCAGACTTTTTCCTTGCCGCAGCAGCTCAGATCTAATTATATGCGTTGCTCGGTCTTTATCCCCGATCATCAAGTGCTCAGGATACTGCGACTGCTCCAACGCTCTATGCGTATAAAAAGTATCACCTTTGATGCCCCACCATCTATCCGCGTCTATTATCCCGGCTAACGTATACAACACCGAATCGATATCCGGACAAAGCAAGTTTCCCGAAATCCAGCTGTCTTCCGCGGTATTTACTATTATATTCAGCTCTTCTTCTTTGAATACCTTTATCAGTCCTACCAGGAGCTTTGGTGTTCCCGTACCGCCTGAAAGAATAATCATGTGTAAGCTCTTTAAAGCAGTATTGCAAGATAAAACCATATAAAAATGTGGTCTATTGTAATTTGACATTGTCAGATTAACCGCAGAGCTCATAGAGAACGCGGAGAATGTAGCGGATAAGCATTCATTTAAATCCTGAGTTACATATTTCCTCTGCGGACTCAGCGTTCTCCGCGGTAAATTTTAAATGTGACAAAGTCAAGGTAACCGTGCCCTGGAATAAAATGCTACAGATCGAACTTAGAGCAAAAACCGGATTATCGAGCTCTCGATGATGGATCGAATATGCCGTTACTTACCGGTTCTGTTCTCATATCAGCGTGCGATAACGTGTATGGAAAACGTCTCCAAGGGTTCCACACCCGTCTCCCATGGTCGATGGTAGACCAATTTAAGGGTTGTCTGACCCGCATTTACGATCTCAAATCTGATGATCTGTACACCACCAGCACCTATAGCTTCGGATTCCGGCTGGAATTCTATTTCACCCACTCGCCGCACGACCTCCTCGTCACCTTCGACCACTTCCCACGTGTATCCAGTAGTTGGGTTCGCTTCCAGAGTGATGCTCACAACGTGTCCTTCCTTGAGTTCAATCGTGCCACCGTTTTCAGCAGCGGTGAGATGAACCTCACGGGGACTCAACGTTATCAAAACCACGACGATGAGCAGCAAGGCGAGAAGCACCCCACCAACGATATACACCTTTTTTCCTATCACGATACACTACCCCTAACATGCATTTGCCACCGTAGATATAAAAGTTCGCGAGTGCAACTGGAGGGATAGCCATAGTTAACCGGTATAAAGGCAACAAAAATTTAAGTATCTTAAACAAAAGAGAGAACACGGTAGAAAGGGTAAGGATAGAAAGGGTAAAAATGGACGCGATAAAAAAAGGGACTATCTTCACCATATCCGATTTGGAAAACGTGCGGATAAGCATAGGAGAGATAGTAGAAGAACTGGAAGCGAAAGAATGGGAGCCTATGGGGCCCCATCCGATGCCGGGCATAGCCACGCTCCGAAACTGGGACTTCAAACTACTGAACAGGTATAAGCCCTTTTATGCGCCGTTATGCGACATGTGTTGCCTCTGCACCTACGGCAAATGTGACCTCACCTGTGGTAAGAAGGGTGCTTGCGGGATAAAAATAGACGCACAGCAGGCGAGAATCGTTCTGATAGCGTGTTGTATAGGGACAGCAGCTCATGCGGGACATGCGCGTCATTTAGTTGACCATTTGATAGGAAAGTATGGCAGGGATTTCCCGATAGAACTCGGTCCGTCTATAGACATCGAAGCTCCGATAATAAGGACAGTCACGGGAATAAGACCGCGGAAATTGGGTGATTTGGAGGATGCATTGAACTATGTCGAAGTGGAACTTATGAACTGTTTATCCGCTGCGCACACGGGTCAAGAAGGCGCGTTCATCGATTTTGAGTCTAAAAATTTGCATGTGAGCATGGTTGACAACTTGGCAAAGGAGATAGCTGATATCGCACAAATAGTAGGTTATGACTTCCCCAGAGGTGATCCTGAAGCCCCTTTAGTTGAAATAGGTCTTGGCGTTGTTGACAGGTCGAAGCCCGTAATACTGTGTATCGGACATAATGTCATGCCAGGCGCAGAAGTGGTGAATTATCTTTCGGCGAGGGGAATAGGAGGAGAAGTGGAAGTCTGCGGGATGTGCTGCACTGCGATAGACATAACGAGATACGAGCCAAGGGCGAAGATCGTCGGTCACATAGCTCAGCAGTTGTATGCGGTGAGGTCAGGGATAGCGGATGTTATCGTGGTGGATGAGCAATGTGTGCGGACAGATATCGTAGAAGAAGCGATGAAGGTGAAGACGCGGGTAATAGCAAGCAATGATAAGATATGCTACGGTCTTCCAGATAGGACTGACGATCCAACGGAGGAGATCATAACTGATTTGGTGAACGGAGCACCGGGTGCATTGATACTCGATTTGGAAAAGGTGGGAGAAGTTGCGGTTGAGGTCGCCCTGCGAATGGCACCAAAAAGAGCGCAGTTAAAAGCTTTGCCTGACAGGCAGGAGCTGAAAAAGCTTGCGGAATCATGTGTGCAGTGTGACGAATGCAGGAGGGCATGTCCAAATGATTTGCAGATTCCTGATGCGATGGTATCAGCGGCGAAAAGCAACTTTGATCCGCTGGCGAAGTTATACGAGTCGTGTGTAGGCTGTGCGAGGTGCGAATCAGTGTGCAGGGCTGAACTATCGCCGCTGAACATGATCAAAGTGGCAGCAGAATACGAAATAAAGGAAGAGAAGTACAAATTAAGAGCAGGAAGAGGTCCGGTCTTGGATACCGAGATACGGAACGTCGGTGCACCTATTGTGTTCGGTGACATTCCCGGTGTTGTTGCGTATGTCGGGTGTCCGAATTACCCCAAAGGGGGACGAGAAGTAGCAGAGATGGCAGAGGAGTTCATAAAACGGGGTTATATCGTGGTGGCGACAGGGTGCTCTGCAATGGAGATAGCCAGATATAAGGATGAAGAAGGGAAGACGTTGTACGAGAAATATACCGGTGCCTTTGAAAGAGGGTGCATGGTGAACATCGGCTCGTGCGTCGCAAATGCACATGTCATTGGTGCTGCGATAAAAATAGCAGGAATATTCGCACGGAGGAAGCTCAGAGGTAACTTCGAGGAGATCGCTGATTATATATTGAACAGGGTTGGTGCATGTGGTGTTGCATGGGGGGCAATGTCGCAGAAAGCAGCTTCAATCGCTACGGGATGCAACAGATGGGGAATTCCTGTCATCTTAGGACCACATGGCTCCACGGCTTATAGAAGACTTTATCTTGGTAGAAAGGATAAGGAAGAGGACTGGTATGCCTACAACGTCAAAGAGGGGGGCGAACCTTTCTATTTTGGTCCTGCACCCGAGCATCTGATATACGCAGCGGAAACGAAGGAAGAAGCGATGGTGATGACTGCAAAGCTCTGCATAAGACCAAGTGACAATCCCAGAGGGCGAATGATAAAACTGAGCAATTATATCGATCTGCACGAGCGGTTTTATGGGAGACTGCCAGACGATTGGCATTTATTCGTGCGTGATGTAACTGAGTTACCACCGGGGAGAAGAAAGGAGCTGGCGAGGGAATTGGAAAAAATAGGCTGGAAGCCAATGAAAATGCCGCCTGGAAAGATATTCGACCCCACCAACTTAGAGCGGTTTAGAAACGGGTGGAAGTGAAAAGATGGAATTAGAAGAGCTCATTCAGGAAACGAAGGTTTATAACTGCTTGGAATGCGGTGAGTGTACTGCTAATTGCCCGATAGCGTGGTTTGAAACCGATTATTCCCCACGCGTGATTGCTAAAAGGGCGCTGGAGGGGTTTATTGATCTTCGTGACGAAAAGATATGGTCATGCATGAGCTGTCAACTATGCAGTGAGCGGTGTCCGTCGAAGGTGGATTATCCAACGTTTATGTGGGGGCTCAGAGCGGAAGCACTAAAAGCGGGGGTTGAAGAAGAGGCGTATATAAGGGAGCTCGAGCAGGTGTTCCTCACGGGCGAGGGGGACAAGGATATCGGTATTGTGAAGGAAATAGTAGCAGGAAAAAGTACCATTAAAGGGCAGGATGGCGGTATCGTCACCTCGATGTTGACCGCAGGTATGGAGAAAGGGCTTTTCGAGCGTGCGATTGTCGTGCATAGACAAGATGGCTTCAGGGCTCAAGCGATTGTAGCAGAAAACGAGGATGATATTATCAAGGCGCGGGGCTCCAAATATCAATTCTCGCCCACGGTAGAGAGACTGGTAGAAGCGATACTAGAAGGAGGAAAGAAGAGGATCGCAATTGTTGCCCTCCCGTGCGGTATTTACGGAATTAGAAGGATTCAACGATTTTATCCTGATGTGGAGTTGTACACTATCGGGCTTTTCTGTTTCGAGAATTTTTATTATGAAATGCTCAGGCCGATTGTGAGTGAGATACTGGAGGTTGACCTCGGGCGTGCGGATAAAATAGAGGTGAAGAGGGGGAAGTTCGTTGTTCATATAGCAGGCGAGTCAAAGGCATGTGAGGTGAAAGAACTGGAGAGCGCGGTTCGAGGAAGCTGCCTTTTCTGCACTGATTTCACTGCACGGTTGGCTGATATCTCAGTCGGTAGTGTGGGCAGTCCTGATGGCTATTCGACGGTGATCATAAGGTCAAAGAAGGGAGAGGAGCTGTTTGGATTATTGAAGGATCTGGCGAGGACGAAGGTTGACCGTGAAGAGGTAGTGGAGTTAGCGCGTTTGAAAAAGAAGCGAGGCATGGAGGAGTTAAAAAAATTAGGGAGCTGAAATGACCGGAAATAAAAGCGTAGTGGTGATAGGAGGAGGGGTAGCAGGGATTCAAGCGTCGCTCGACTTAGCGGAGCAGGACTTCAAGGTGTATTTAGTGGAGAAGAATCCTTCTATCGGCGGTCGAATGGCACAGTTGGATAAAACATTCCCGACAAATGACTGCTCGATGTGCATTCTTGCGCCGAAGATGCTCGAATGTTTTGGACATGAGAAGATCACCGTGCTATCGTATTCCGAAGTGAACGAGGTATCAGGCGAGAAAGGTGACTTTACGGTAACGGTTCGCAGGAAGCCGAGATATGTGGATGAAGAGAAATGCACGGGCTGCGGTGCGTGTGTCGATGCGTGTTTACTCAAGGATCGATTTCCGGACGAATTTGATATGGGGCTGAGGAACCGGGGTGCGGCATATCTGTCGTTTGTGCAGGCAGTTCCGAAGGTCGCGGTCATTGATCCGGAACAGTGTATCTTCATAACGAAGGGTAAATGCGGAAAAGCACCAGCGTGTAAAGAGGCATGCGAACGGGATGCAATTGATTTCGACCAGAAGCAGGAAGAGGTTGAGCTTCATGTTGGTGCGATAATCGTTGCAACGGGACTCGAGGTGTATGAGCCTTACGATATCGAGGAATATGGGTATGGGCGAATAGCGAATGTGATTATAGGATTACAATATGAGCGAATGATAAATGCCGGCGGACCCACTGGTGGGCATCTCATCCGGTTAAGTGATGGAAAACCGGCGAAGAGGTTAGCTTTCATTCTCTGCGTGGGGTCGAGGGACTTGAAGAGATATCCGTACTGCTCTTCCGTCTGTTGTATGTATGCAACAAAGAGCGGGATACTGGCGCGGGAACATGAGGAGGATGTGGAATCGTTTGTATTTTATACCGATTTAAGAGCTTTTGGGAGAGGATTTCAGGAATATATCGAGCGAGGAATGGAAGAGTACGGGATCAATTATATAAGGGCGAAACCGGGGAAAATAACGGAGACTGAGAATAAAAGCCCGGTGATATGGTATGAAGATACTTTGACCGGGGAACTCAAAAGAATGGAGGTTGACCTGGTTATATTAGCGACGGCATTGGTGCCGAGTAAGGGAGTAGAAGAGCTGGCAAAGGCGTTGGGCGTCGAATTGGACGAATATGGGTTCTTTAAGGCTAAAGACCCGTTATGTGCACCGGTGGACACCTCACGAGAAGGGATATTTGTCTGTGGGTTTGCGCAGTGTCCAAAGGATATCTCTGATTCGGTTGCACAGGCGAGTGGGGCGGCTGGTAGAGCGGGTGAGGTTGTTTCATTTGTATCGTTAAAGTAATCTGAAAATAAAAAAGCAAAATGGCAAAAGAAGAGGTAAGGATAGGGGTTTTTGTATGCCACTGCGGCACGAATATCGGTGGTACGGTAGATGTGCCATCGGAGATAGAATACGTGAAAGGGCTTCCCGGGGTTGTATATGCGGAACGCAATTTATACACCTGTTCAGATGAAGGTGTGTCGGCGATAAAAAATGCGATAAAGGAATATGGGCTTAACCGGATAGTCGTGGCGGCATGCACGCCTCGAACACACGAGCCTTTATTCCGAAGCGCGTGTCAGGAAGCAGGACTAAACCCTTACTTGTTCGATTTTGTGAACATTCGAGACCAGTGTAGCTGGGTGCATATGCGGGAGCCGGAAAAAGCAACGGAGAAGGCAAAGGATTTGATCAGGATGGGCGTTGCCCGAGCTGCACGGTTAGAGCCCCTGGAATACATCAACATCGGTGTCGAGAACAGTACAATGGTCATCGGCGCAGGGATATCGGGTATGACCGCAGCGCTCAGCATAGCAAATCGGGGCTTCGAGGTGTATCTTGTGGAGAAAGAAGCGGAAATCGGTGGCATGCTGCGAAACATAAATAAGCTTTATCCGGGAAATAGTGATGCTCGCGCTTCTTTAGAACCTACAATTAAGCAAGTACACGAACATCCTCGCATACAACTCTTCACTTCTTCCCTCGTTAAGAGAGTGGACGGGTATGTCGGTAATTTTGAGGTAACGGTCGTGCAGAAGGAGAATGGAGCGGAGAGGGAACAGAATTTCAAAGTAGGCACGATAATCGTTGCTACGGGTGCTGAGGTGCTCAAGCCGGATGGCCTGTATGGATACGGCGAATATGAAGAAGTAGTAACCCAGATGGAATTGGAAGAGAGGCTGAAAGAGACCAACCTTGGCGAAAAGAGAGATGTGGTGATGATCCAGTGTGTGGGTTCCCGAGGGCAAAGGGTAGCCTACTGTTCGAGAATCTGTTGTGCGGTGGCGATAAAAAATGCACTTTTACTCAAGGAGAAAAATCCTGACGCGAATATCCACATACTCCACAATGGGGTTCATGTATATGGCGTGGAATACGAGAAGCTGTACCGAACAGCATTGCAATCCGGCATACGATTCGATAAATACAGTCCTGAGAACCTTCCGGAAGTGGTAAAAGAGGAGGGGGGGCTGGAAGTGAAGTTCTTCTCCGAGCTCGTGAGGGATGAGCGAGAATACAAGGCCGATCTGGTGGTTCTGTCCACCCCGCTGGTGCAGCACCCGGATGCATCGGAGCTTTCCAAGCTCTTAAAGGTCCCATTGGGCCTGGATAGGTTCTTCTTCGAGGCACATGTCAAGTTGCGACCCATTGACTTCTCTACTGATGGTATCTTTCTGTGCGGGACGGCGCATTCACCGAAGTTCGTGCCTGAAAGCGTGACGGAAGCGTATGGAACAGCATCACGGGCGTCTACCATACTGACAAAGAGCGAAGTGGAGACAGAGGGAATTGTCTCGGACATCAGCCAGAGTATCTGCAAGGGATGCGGATTATGTGCGGAGATCTGCGAATACGGCGCTCTTACAATAAACATGTATGGGCCCGGGGAGTTTGGTGCGGAGGTGAACCGGGCGTTGTGCAAGGGATGCGGAACCTGTGCGGCTGCGTGCCCCTATCAGGCGATCACGATGCGGCATTTCAGAGATGAGCAGATTTTAGCACAGATAAAAAGTGCGTATGTGCCTGAAGAGGAGCGAATAGAGATAAGACCAAGGATATTAGCCTTCAGTTGTAACTGGTGCTCGTATGCAGGTGCAGACATGGCAGGTGTATCACGGTTCCAGTATCCGCCAAATGCAAAGCTGATCAGGGTGATGTGCGCAGGGCGAATAGACCCCTGGATGATGGTCGAGCCGTTCTTCCATAATGTAGATGGCGTGCTCGTTACCGGGTGTCATATCGGCGATTGTCACTACGTTGTGGGGAACTTTCATGCGGAGATGAGGGTGAAGTTCATGAAGAAACTGCTTGAATTCGCAGGAATAGACCCGGGGAGGTTAAGACTCGGCTGGATCTCGGCTGCGGAGGGGCAGAAGTTCAAGGAATTGATCGAGAGTTCGGTGAAGGAGATAACTGAGTTGGGACCGTTTGAACTTGAGAAGCATTATGATGCACTCCTCATGGTAAAGGAGGGTGTGAATAATCCTAAACTACGATGGATTGTCGGTAAGGTGGCAGAGATTGCGCGATATCTCAAATTGGAAGAGAAGGATATAGACACCTTCTTTGAGGAGATCGTAAAGAGCGAGATCATGGAAAGAAAGGTAACTTCGATGTTAGAGAGTGGTGAACATACACTCGAAGGGATTTCGGAAACGCTTTCAATACCGGTGCAGGATGTCTTGAAGTACGTGGCTCCGCTTATGGACCAAGGGACCGTGCAGATAAGCAGAATGGAAGGTAAAAAGCCGTTTTTCATCAGAGGTCGCGTATGGTAATGGATGGAGAAAGCGAAAAATGGTAGAAAAAGATGATCCGTGGGAGATAGCAAACATACCTGGTCCACGACGTGGCAAGATCTTAACGCCGGTCATCGCAGCGAGGATGATAAAAGAGGCAAAAAGACCGCTCTTCATCGTTGGCTCGCTCGCCTTAGAAACAGAGCTTAACGGGAAGAGTTTGACTGAGTATGCGATCGAAATAGCGAAGGAATCGCAAATGCCACTGGTTGCCGTTGCGCACACCCTCAAAGCATTCTTGGAGCGGGGATTCGAGCCAGATTCGAGCATGCCACTTATAAACATAATAGACCGGCTGAGAGATGCAGACTGGGAAGGACTAAAAGGTGCAGGGCAGCATGACCTTGTCGTATTCATCGGCATGCTTTATTATATCGGGTCGCAAGGGTTGTCCACCCTGAAACATTTCGCACCCTGGCTGAGGACAATCACGCTGTGCAGGTTCTTCCATCCAAATGCCGATATGTCATTCCCGAACATGAGCGAAGAGGAATGGGCAAATTATTTGGATGAATTGGTCGCAAAGTTGAGGATGGGTTGAAAAGGGGGGTATAACAGTTGCTTCTTTCATCTCCGCTTCTGCGGATGACGTAACAAGATTACAGAAGGTTTCTTTTCACGCCAAAGTGCCAATAATGTGCCGAAATCGGTATCTGCTGAAACTATGACACGATCTTCAGTGGTAGCTCGTTCAAATATCTCCTCATCCGAAGCATACTGCATTCCATAGTCCCGTACATGCACCACGTCATACCCAGCTTGCCTTAGCCCTTCAGCAACAATGGGCGAGAGGGCATTGTCAATTAAAAACTTCATGTGGTAGTTACCAATGGGAGTTCCCTCTCCCTCACTGCCTCAGCAGCATAGCGTAGTGCTTCCTGAATATCTTCAGGTTCAAGATCAGGAAAGGCTTTCAATATCTCCTCCGTGCTCATCCCGTCAGCTATCATTCCCACTACTGTCGCTACCGGAATGCGTAATCCACGAATACAAGGCATCCCACCCATTTTCCAGGGATCAACAGTAATACGTGAAAATTTCATCTCCCCACCACCTAATATGAGTTAAACATTTTGTATAGTTATATTACCCTTTTTTATCTTCGATTTCAAACTTCTTTCTTAGTGCGTCTGCGATCTCGCCGTTTTCAACTACCAGAGCACCTTGATAATCACACTCTCGGCATACGTAGAGCTCGCCAAGCCACGGCTTATAATTCAGGTTTTTTGAGCCGCAACGTGGTGGACAACATTTCGTCATATCCTTCGCCTACTTTAATCCTTCAACCAGATCTATCAATGCCGCTCTCGGATCTTGTGCCTTCACGACGCCCGAAGCCAGCAATACACCATCCGCACCTAACTCGATCGCAGCTCGGACATCCTCGCCATTTGTAACACCCGCACCGCAGAGCACCACACACGCGTCATCGACGCGCTTCACTTCTTTTACCGTATCTTCTACTATCGCGGGGTCTACCTTTGATACCGCCCTACCGGTCCCGATCAATTCAGGCGGTTCAACTGCGATTGCATACGGCTTCAGTTCGGCAATTGACTTACTCACCGCGATATTATTTGTGCACACAATGGTGAGCAGGTCTAAGCGCGCGGCTTTGCTTACGATGAAGTCGATATCCGCTATTTTCAGCCGGTGCTCAGAATGATTTACCAGTGAGCCCACGACGCCTGCTTCCTTTACGGATTCCAGCGTTACGAACCCGGTTTGACTGCCCGGGTCCACGGCATCAACGTGCTGTGCGAAACAGGGTATGTTCACCGCGGCTGCTATCTTTGCGAGCTCCACCTGCTGAGGGCAGATAGCTATACTTACACCACGCTTGGCAGCAACCTCCTCGCAGATTTTAGCGAGTTCCAAACCCTTTTTCCCCACGGATTCCACGTATGCCTTTTCGTTCAACACGATTACCGGAGTTTTTATCTTTAACCCAGATTTCATTTCTTTTTCCTCACCCTATAAAGAACGTTCTATCAATAACTAACTATCCTACCCCTAGCTGTTTTTTCTCCTTGTTATAACACCTTCCTCAATTCACCAATATTCTTTACCAAAAACGTCGGTTCATATTCATATCTTCTCTCGCGTATCTCCTCACTGCGAATGAGCACTGAATCTATACCGGCATTTTTGGCTGCTAATATCCCAATAGGGCTATCGTCGACCAGTATCGCCTCTTCCTTTCGCACGTTCAATTCACGCAACACCTCATTTATGTAAAATGGATTTGGCTTCCGCTTAGCCAGACTCTCTAATTCGCTTCTTCTTCCAAACCATAGAGCGAAGTACGGCTTCAAATTGAAATGCTCCAGCGCATAGTTCACACACGCTTGTTGTGAATCGCTCACTACCGCAAGATAAAACCGCTTGCTGAGAGATCGTATCATCTCCTCGGAACCTTTACAGAGCTTTATTACCCCTCCCCGTATAGCGTCCATCTTCGCTTCGATAACATCCTTTTCCCTTCTGCGCCAAAACTCCTCGCAATCAAAACCAAATCGATCACAAAATCTTATCACTCCCTCTTCTCCCTGGGCATGAAGCGGAGCGAGAAAGAGCTTATTGATCTCCTCTATGGTAAGCGTTATTCCGTAATGGCTCAGCGTTTTTTTGAATGCTTCGTATGCCCATTCGTTCGGTATTTCCCCTACTCCTCTCGAATCCAAGAAGGTCCCATCCATGTCAAGAAGAACAACCTTATAGTTGGTTTCCATAACCCCATACGTACTAAGATGTTTATTGATAGTGAAAGTAATAAATATCCCCTTCTGAAAGTATCGTAGAAATAAAACTGAAGAAAGGAGGTGTAAGATAAAAATGAGTGTTGAAACGAAGGAACTGCATTTTAGTACCCAGGGCGAGGTGGAGATAATAGATATAACAGAGAAGGTGAACCGCACATTAAGCGAATCAGCCATCAAAGATGGCATTGTCACTATCTTTGTGCCGGGCTCGACAGGAGCGGTAACGACCATCGAATACGAGTCGGGACTGTTGATGGATTTACCCACCGCATTGGAACGGTTGTTCCCTAAGGGAATAGCCTACGAGCATGAGTACAGGTGGCACGATGGAAACGGGCATTCACACGTAAGAGCAGCTTTTCTGGGGCCCTCGTTGACCGTGCCATTCAACGATAAAAAGCTCATGTTAGGAACGTGGCAGCAGGTGGTGTTTATCGAGCTGGACAATAAGAGAAGGTCGAGGCGGGTAATCCTGCAGATACTCGGATCGTGAATACCTTTAAGGAAAAATAAAGAGTGGGAAAAATCCCAAATCCCAAGCACCAAGCTCCAAACAAATTCAAATATCTAAATTCAAAACACACCATTAACGTCTGTTTTGAACAGTAGGATTTTGGTATTTG
>JACUTR010000097.1 GCA_014859735.1 Candidatus Methanophagales archaeon
TCTTCAGTTTTGTTCATGTGTTTTACCATTTCAAGGAGGAGGGCTACAACTTTCGGTGTGTTGAAGTCATCATCCATGGCATCAACAAAGGTTTCAATCCACTTTTTCACGTCTCCCCTCTTCTTTCCTGATTTAGTTGCAGTCCGAATGTATCGTAAGCTACCCTGAGCTTGCTCCACTGCGGATTCAGAATAGTTTATAGGACTGCGATAGTGTGTTGAAACAAGCATGAGCCGCAGCGTATCTACATCCCACTTATTCAAAGCTTCGTGAATCGTTATAAAGTTCCCGCGTGACTTCGACATCTTTCTCCCCTCCACCTTCAGAAAACCGGTATGCAACCAATATTTCACCATTGGCTTTTTCCCGCTGATCGCTTCCATCTGAGCTATCTCCGCTTCATGATGTGGAAAAATCAAATCTTGTGCGCCGCCATGAATATCGTATGTTGGGCCAAACTCTGTTTCTGTTATTGCGGTATCTTCTATGTGCCAGCCGGGTCGGCCTCTTCCCAGTTCTGATTCCCAGTAAGGTTCTCCTGGTTTATGACGTTTCCAAAGACAGAAATCAGCTCTAGTTCGCTTCCCAATTGTTTCGTCTATCCGTGAAATGGTATCTTCAGCCTCCCCCACGGTGCGACCAGACAGCTTTCCATACTCCGTGAACTGCGAAACGTCATAATAAATGCCATCGTCTAATTCGTACGCATAGCCTTTTTCAATTAGAGCTCTCACCTGCCTCAAAATTGCATCGACGTACTGTGTAGCAGGAGCATATTTGTTTACACTGGTTATTTTTAACGCAGCTATATCTTCCAGATAAGCCCTTGTATACTTATCAGCTAATTCTTTCCAGCTTACTCCTTCTTCCCGCGCCCGGATTATGATCTTATCGTCAATGTCTGTAATATTTTGAAGATAAAATACCTCGTAGCCTTTGTAGCGGAGATACCGTGCTATCACATCAAACGCCACGTACGTGCGGGCATGACCGATGTGGGAATAATCATATACCGTCGGTCCACAGACGAACAACTGAACGTTCTTCTCGGTCCGTGGAATAAACGGTGTTTTCGTTCGTCGAAGCGTGGTATACACCTTGAGTACCATTTTTAATACCAAGCGCAGGGAGGGATTTGAACCCACGATCTCCCGATCTGCAGTCGGGGGCCTTACCGGACTCGACCACCTGCGCACAGGCAATTATTTGCGTCATAAAGTAAATTCAAAGGCAGAACATAAAAATTTCCATATTTGTTTACCGCCGAGATCACGGAGAGCGCTGAGATGACGAAATATAATGGGGCTCCGCCCCATACCCCCGGAAACCCCGGAGGGGTTTAATGGTAGATATTTTTCCTGACTCTCTGTGTTCTCTGCGGGCTCCGCGGTAAACAAGTACCTTTATCTTTAAGACCTGGACAAATCTAAAATCATTATTTTAACCAGATAAGGATATTACCGTGCACTCTCCACTAAATCGCTGATCACGGTATCTTCCAAGAGGATAAACCCTTTTGTGAGCTTTGCAATCCCCTTGTAGAAATCGGTTCTCTCGTAGGCGTATAACGCATCGCAGTAAGCCGGCATCCATTTCAGGATATGTTCATCGAGGAATTCGCGTTGGAGCGTTAAGCATTCCTTTAGCCTTTCTTGAGTATCAGCCGATAGTTCCTCCTCGCAGAGATAGTGCATAAACTTGAGTTCGAATCCGATGTGGTCTTCCGGCTCTTTATACTCGCTCGATTTAGCGATACCCGCTTTCCTATAAAATGCCTTCACCTTTACCAGCGGTTCGCCGAGTAGATGCCCGCTCACCCACCACGCCTCGTAAGGCTGTACGGGTAGTTTAAACGGACCGATGAATAAGCGCGTGTATTCTCGTACCAGCTCTTCATGCAGTGCGTCAACCTCTCTGCCTTTACTCTTCTCCATGAACTTGTTTAATAGACGAAATCCTTCGGAAAGTTCCGCATTTATATCTAACGATCTCAGCTCCTGAAAATGGAACCGTTCGTTCACCAAATCATCTGCAAGCTCTCTTGGCGGTGCTTCCACATACAGTCGATACAAAAGGGCATAGAAGTTCCTTCTTATCTCCAGAATCTCTTCAATTAACGGGGCTTCGCCCCGTTGACCCCGAAAACCCTGTAAGGGTTTATCGCTCATCTATTTATTCACGCTCCACTTTTTTTAAGGACAACTCAATGGCTTTTACCGCTCGGCACTTTTCACAATAGCTGAGCAGCTCTAATCGTTCCTCAACGTTGAGCTCTCCTGTTCCTTCGCCTTCCTTTAATATACTTGAAATTCGCTCAAGTGCCGATTTAGGCATAAATAATTTGCCACATTCCGCACACGCAACGAGCTCAGCCTCGAACAGTTTCTTGCGGGTCTTTTCAACCAGGAGTGAAAAATCAAGCGTCCGCCTTAATTCAATCGCTTCTTCCGGACATGCCTGCTCACACAAGCCACAGGCAATACAGAGCCCGTAGACAAAATTGATTTCCCTATCATCCTTACCCAGGGCATTTGTGGGGCACAAGGTCACGCATGCATTGCAGAGTGTGCATTTTGCATTGATCGAGATATCTGCGAACGGAAATGGTGTATCTTCCTCTTTTAACCTTGGCTGCACTCTTGTTTTGGTATACAGGTTCTGGATCACCTCTAACAGGATATCTCGTGTGGGTTTGGCAAAGTCAATCGTTCCTGGCTTCTTCTTCCTGATCGGAGAGGGACTGAGCGTCTTGACAAAGTTCGTAATGGTATTTGCAAAATCTTCTGCATCGAATTCTGCATCATCCATCAGGAGCACTCGCTCTCCCAAATTGAAGGCGGATAAGGTCATTTGCGCAAATGTTGCCATAGATTCAATCTGTTCGCGATGACTATTTTCACAGCCCCACAGAATAACACCATCAGCGCCGCGTTCAAATGCGCTCAGTATATGGGTCTCTGATATCACATCAATGCACGGCACGAAGAGAGGTAAGACCGCGGGATACCGAATTTTTTGCCGGCCAACCGCGTTCAACCGTTCGATGTGATCTGAGCAGGCAAATAAGAGGACTTTTGAGTCCAGATCACCTGATAATAAGGTTTCTATCTGAGCATAGAGTAACTGATTGGGATATTCACGGAGTTGAGGGACTGATAAGGGACATAAAGAAGTACAGAGCCCGCATCCTTGACATTTCACATCGCTGAAGACCATTTTAACCCCTTCCCGCCTGATCGCCTCGTAGGGGCAGGGGAAACAATACTCACACCCTATCAATTCACTCCTCCCGCTTGCACACCGTGTCAACTCTAACGCTAAATACCTCTCCTTCTCTATTTCACCTAACTGTGAAATAACATCATGTGCTTTCCTTAGTGCATCTTCGTAATCCTCCGCTCTATAAATCCCGAATTGGGTCGACCCCCGCCAGTCCTTATCAATCACGAGAATTTGCCCTACATGAATCACCTCTCGGTTGTGGAATGCGATAGCACCAGTTGGACATACCTCAATGCAGTCGCCGCATTCATCACATTCCTCGCCAACGGTGTATACCGCATCATAGTGTATCGCATGCCTGGGGCACACATCAGCGCAAAGACCACAGGAGATGCACTTCTCTCGCTCTATAGCGCTCTCCACCTCAACTTCAAAATCACCGATCTCTCCCTTTATGCCTTTGAGCGAGCCGATATGTATCTCCGGCTCATCACACCATTCATGAACCTTCTCAGTCAGGAGATGGACAGTAGCCACGTGAGAAAGGCTTTTTGCAACTTCTAATGCTCCTTCCCCTTCATTCCCTATCACCAACACGTTATATCCAGCATCTAAATCGATTTTTTCAGGTTTTGGAAGAGAATCAGTCGTTTCAACATAGCTGATAGCAGCTTCAATCATACTTTTTGCCTTCTCTGTTGCTTCTTTTCTTCCATGCACCCATCCACAGTGTTCTCTAAGGTTTAGGAAGAATGTATCACAGCCAAATCCGGCTGTTACTCGTTCAAAGATGCGCTTTTTCTCTGTGCATGCACCGATGATTATGCCATCGAGCTCCAATCGTCTGAGGTCATCTATGATATAATCCAATCCTCCTTGGCATAGTAGGTCATGGGTCTCAACGACCTCAACCTCTTTCTTTATGCCTTTCTTAACGGTTCTAAAATCGATATCAACGGTATCATTGCACGTGCAGAGGAAAATCCCTAGTCTCATGGATTCTCACCCTTCTCTTTTTTGATTTCTTTATTCATCTATGAAAAACACCTCATCGTACTGTAACTTACATCTTGAGTTTATACATAATTACCCTTACTCACCTTTCTATCCTTTTGATATTTTATTGCCAAAGATAAAGATAGAAATGTTGCTAATTTTTAACAATATCAGTAATAGTTAATTATAAATAACACCAATAAAAGTTTAGTATTACTTTTAACGTAAATAAAGATGAAAGGTGTGAAGAAAAAGGGAAAGGAAGGAATCGGAAAGGGTACCCCCTGCGTGGTGCAAACCCATGAAGGGGCGAAGAAAGAAGGCGCCGAGGAGGGGCGCTAAAAAGGAGGAGATGAAAGGCGAAGGAAAAGAAAAAGATGGTTTTAAAAAATTTAGGAGGTGATATGGAAAGATGAAAAAGAAAGGAAAAGTGATAGGAATGATCATAGTTGTGGCGTTATTGGCAGGAATGACAATTGTGCCAATGGTTAGTGCAACAAATATATCAAATGCAAACTCTGATAAAGAGGGTGATGGTATAGGTGGGATGGAAATCTCAAAACAAATCACTGGCATCTCAAAAACCCAGGTAACCTGGACGGCAAGCACAGATATATGGCATCCATGGTTTGGCCCAGCAATAAAATCGAAGCATTTATCCAAATCTAGAGATGATGGTGGGAATCCATTTGATATCGACAAAATCGGTGTTAGAGGGCGAGTCTGGCAAGACGATGATCTGCGGACGGATCAAACTGTAACTAACTACAACTCGGCTGATGCAGTGATAAATTGGGAATATAATGGGGTATACTATGGTGGTGATTGGCTTGCAAGATCAAACCATGTCTTTGAATATCCGCCCGAGTACTGGTACCCTGTAACCGAGGACACATATAACTAAAGTCATTGACTACCAACTAAAGGGAAACACATCGATAAAAATCAAATTTTTATTTTTTATTTTTTTATTTATTTGCAATAAACACAAAGGATATAAAATGATGGA
>JACUTR010000098.1 GCA_014859735.1 Candidatus Methanophagales archaeon
GTAAAAAAGCTTAAGGGTACAATCGAGCTTGATAGAAGTAGAGGAACAGAATTTAAGATTACATTCGCAGAACTGTAATATAAGGTAAGGAAGGAGTGGGGAATAATGGCAAATCCACAGATACTTGTTGTTGAAGATGAGGGCATTGTGGCCACGGACATACGGAATATGCTCAGAGGATTACAAAAAGAGAAATATAGATTTCTTATAATGGCGGCGCTTCTTGGCAGTTGCTGCGTACTCACCTATTATTTCCATATGGTAATTAAAGTCGGCACTGTCTTTACCCACTTCTTTTATATCCCTATTATTTTAGCATCGTTGTGGTGGAGAAGAAAGGGCTTGGTCGTTGCCATATTTTTAGCCTTTTTGCTTATTTTCAGCCATTTCTTAATTAAAACGGATGCGGAAGAGTACCTTTGTTTCTTTCGAGCTCCTATGTTTATAGCTGTTGCTCTTGTAGTTACTTTTTTAAGTGAGAAGATTGCGAAGACGGAAGCTGAGTTGAGAAATCATGCGAAAGGCCTTGAGAATGCGGTTGAACGGCGAACAAAAGAGTTAGCTAAAACCATAGCGGAGTTGGAGCGTTCCAATGCCGAATTGGAACAATTTGCCTATGTCGCCTCGCATGACCTGCAAGAGCCGCTACGCATGGTGGCGAGTTACACGCAGCTCTTGGCTCGGCGCTACAAAGGCAAACTCGATGCCGATGCTGACGAGTTCATCGGTTATGCCGTGGATGGGGCGAATCACATGCAAATGCTGATAAACGACCTGTTGACCTATTCGCGTGTGAGTACGCGTGGCAAACCTTTTGAGCCAGCCGAGTGTGAGACTATCCTTGATCAGACACTCCTTGATCTGCGGATGGCTATTGAGGAGGGTGACGCGGTGATTACCCACGACCCCCTGCCGATCGTAATGGCTGATGCCTTACAGCTTACCCAACTGTTTCAGAACCTGATCGGAAACGCCATTAAGTTCCATGGCGAGGAACCTCCGAGCGTTCATGTCTCAGTCGAACAAAAGGGAAATGAATGGGTCTTCTCAGTGCGAGACAACGGCATTGGCATAGACCCGAAGTACGCCGACCGTATCTTCAAAATATTCCAGCGCCTGCATAACCGAAGAGAGTATCCTGGCACCGGCATCGGACTGGCGATCTGCAAAAAGATTGTAGAGCGCCATGGAGGGCACATCTGGGTGGAGTCGCAGCCCGGCAAAGGTGCAGCATTTTACTTCACAATACCTGTTCGTGAATCGGGGATCATGAATCGTGAATCGGGGATCGTGAATCGAACGATAGGAAGCGAAAGAAATGAAGGTAAGAAGTTATAAGGAGCTGGATGTTTGGAAGAAAGGAATTGAGATAGTTGACCTTGTCTATGAGGTCACAAATAAATTTCAAAAGGAAGAAAGATATGGATTGGCAGCGCAGATGCAACGAGCATCTGTTTCGATCCCATCCAACATAGCAGAGGGATTTTCCCGAAAGCATACCAAAGAATATCAACAGTTTTGCTACATAGCGTTGGGATCATGTGCAGAATTGGAGACACAATTGATCATTGCGCAGCGACGAAACTATGTCTCAGCCGAAGACTTTGCTACGTTGGAAGAGTATTTAGACCACGAGAGTCGAATGCTGATGAATTTGATAAAGAGTTTGAAATCGGACGCACACCGAACCACGAACCACGAACCACGTACAAGGAGGAAGATTTAAATACGAAGATAAGATAAAATAACAAAGCATGAGTAGCGAAACGTTCGGTAGACCGATTGAGATTTTGTTGGTGGAAGATAATCCCGGCGATGTACGCCTGACGCAGGAAGTCTTCAAGGAGAGTAAGATACTCAACAGGCTGAGCGTGGTTATGGATGGCGTGGAAGCTATGGCGTTCCTGCAACGAAAAGACAAGTATCTCAATGCGCCTTGTCCAGACCTCATCCTGCTCGACCTGAATCTACCGAAAAAAGACGGTCGTGAGGTACTTGCGGAGATCAAGTCCAATGAGCACCTAAAAAGCATCCCGGTGGTAGTCCTGACGATCTCAAAGGCTGAAGAGGATATCCTCAAAGCCTACAAGCTCTATGCGAACTGCTATATCACCAAGCCGATTGACTTGGACCAGTTCATCGAGGTAGTGAAGTCTATTGAGGATTTCTGGCTGACGATCGTGAAACTGCCACCCTGTGAACGAAAGGAGTAAGGGAGTGAATGAGATGGAGGATAAACCTATCAAAGTTCTGCTGGTTGAGGACAATCCCGGAGACGCTCGACTGATACGGGAGATGATCTCCGAAGTAAGAGGTGCTCTGTTCGATCTGAAGTGGGCCGATAAGCTCTCGACAGGGCTGGAGCAGCTTGCTGCAGGAGAGGTTGAGGTGCTCCTGTTGGATCTCTTACTGCCAGACAGCCAGGGGATTAACACGTTCGCCAGGGCGCATGCTCAAGCACCAGAAATACCAATCGTGGTGCTGACCGGTCTCGACGATGAAACACTTGCAGTTAAGGCAATACGTGAAGGCGCACAGGATTATCTGGTTAAGGGGCAATTTGATAGCAACTCCTTGAATCGCTCCATCCGCCATGCCATCGAGCGCAAGTGCGCGGAGAAGCAAATCAAGGCATCGCTCAGAGAAAAAGAAATCCTCTTGCGAGAAATACACCACCGGGTTAAGAACAATTTACAGATAATTTCCAGTTTACTCTACCTTCAGTCGAAACATATCAAGGATGCAGTAGCGCTCGATATGTTCAGGGACAGCCAGAATCGTATCAAATCAATGGCGCTCATCCACGATAAACTGTATCAATTCAAAGACCTGGGGAAGATTGACATCGCTGAATACATCCGAGCGCTGGCAACTGATTTGTTTCATTCCTACGGAGTCGAACCTGATGGCGTTAAACTGAAGATAGATGTTCATGAGGTCTTACTGGGCGTTGATACCGCACTTCCCTGGGGGTTGATTATCAACGAACTCGTTTCAAATTCGCTGAAGCACGCCTTTCCAGATGGGAAGGAAGGCACAATCCGTATTGAGCTCCTCCGTTCGGTTAATGAACATACGTTTATTCTGATTGTCAGTGATACTGGTATCGGCTTCCCGAAAGATTTTGACTTCCGAAACACGGGAACGTTGGGTTTGCAATTAGTTATCACGTTAGTAGAACAGCTTAATGGTACAATCGAGCTTGATAGAAGTAGAGGGACAGAATTTAAGATTACTTTTGCAGAACCATGGTGTTAAGCGCAATGGCTCAATGCAAAATGCAGAATGCAAATTGAAAAATGCAAAATAGAATAGATTTATCGGAACGGTTATTAGACTTCGCAGCAAGTAGCATTAAATTGACAATTAAATTTGCATTTTGCAATCTTCACTTTGCAATGTCAATGTATATATTATAAGTAAGGTAAGGAAGGAGTGGGGAATAATGGCAGATCCACAGATACTGGTTGTTGAAGATGAGGGCATCGTCGCCACGGGCATACGGAATATGCTCAAGGATTTGGGATATACCGTGCCGGCTGTCGCATCTTCCGGGAAGGATGCGATTAAGAAAGCCGCGGAGATGCGTCCGGATTTAGTGCTGATGGATATCGTATTAGAAGGGGATATGGACGGCATAGAGGCTGCAGAACAGATCCGTGCTCGTTTCGATATTCCGGTGATCTATCTCACTGCTTATGCTGATGAGACTACCGTGCAGCGAGCAAAAATGACCACGCCTTATGGCTATTTACTCAAACCATTCAACGAAAGAGAATTACACGCTGCCATAGAGATGGCGCTTTACAAGCACATGATGGAGAGAGAAGTAGCCTCCTCTACCGAAAATCCTGAACTTGATCGTGCGCTCAAGGAATTGGTGAAGAGAAAAGGGGTGAATGCCGCTGCGGTGATCTCAAAGGACGGCGTTATGGTTAATTTTTTTAATACCCTTACCCCTGAGGACGTATCGCCGCTCTCATCAGTGGTTGCAATGATGACAAGAACGGCAGAGAAATGCACGAGAGTGCTTAAAATGGGTGATATCGTAGAGATAAGAGCCAAGACTGACAGTGGTATGGTAGTAACGGAGAAAAGTGGAGGGTTTATATTCCTCGTGGCAGTGGATAAGGGCACTGATATTGACGCGATTAAACTTCAGAGGGAGCAGGTGATGGATATTATCCGGAGTCTCTTGTAAACGTAGTTGCTCACCCTATGGTGCCCGGGGATCGGAAACACGAGCTCTGAAATTAATCACGTTCTATCTATAAATCCGCGGATACTTATGCCTTTGTACATCACCCCAGTCAGTAGTGGCATTTATCATCGAATTCCAAAACTTTGGTCTTTGCAATATCTCCTGCATCATTACATGCCGCTCACCGAAGTGCATGATCAAACGCTCTCTCATCATTTTATAATTCGCTTCGCTTTCCCTCTCCCCGCGACTCTTCAGCTTCACGGTGATGGATGCAGCACGTCGAGAGACATTTTCCACTACTAACCCTTTATGCTCGGCGAGGAAACAAGCGGCAAGTTTCGCTACGAACTCCGCCTGCATTCTTTCCCCGGATACCTGAATCGTTGCCTCGGTTGGATTTCGGTCATCATCTGCATCCACTCGAATATCCACCGCGAAGCCGATATCCGCAATAACTGCAAGGTCTGACACGGATTCGAGAGCATGAATCTCCTCTAAAGATCCAATCGCACTCTCGTCTGGAAGACATTCAGTGGTATACGTAAGAAACCAGTTCAGCATCATATTCGGAATGCATATACCCTTAATTCTCTTTTCTACCTTCTTCGCCTCTTCAAGACTGCCAAATTTCCTCTGCATGGAATGAGTAAACTCTATGATCTCTCGGATCGCTGCGCTGAGGTTCCCTTCATGCTTCTCCACTAGTCGCTCTATTCTCTTCACATCTTCATCATACAACGAGATATTCTTCCGTATCATTTGTCTCATAGTATATGATATGACATATACGTATAGATTTTTCTTGACCTTTAATTCCTACTGAGTGCCACGTATCCTGAATTCATGCTAATTATTGCACAAACACTCTCAAATCTCTTTTTAAGCGTGCTATGACGTAGGTCTATCCAGATATTATAGACATCTAAAGGAATAAAAAAATGAAAACGGTAATTCTTGCCGGGGGTTTTGGAACAAGGTTTCGTCCCCTGACGTTCACGAAGCCGAAGCCAATGA
>JACUTR010000099.1 GCA_014859735.1 Candidatus Methanophagales archaeon
GGCATGGGCGGAGCCCATGATGGGGCAGAGCCCCACAGTTTAGAAATTAGAAATTGAGATTGAGGATTTTCCGCCTCTTTATTGAGCATGTTCATTCATACAAAAGACGTGAGCGTTAGCTTAAGAACGTCTTCGGTGATGACATTCTCCAAGCAATGTAATTGGGTATCCGGGCGATTGTAATAGAGGATAACACTCCTGTCGAGCACAGTCAACTTAAAGCGATTTGTTACCATGTGACTCAGCTCTTCGCCCAATGTGCATCCGGTAGGCATTCCAAATACTCCTATGTTTCCTGCCTCCCTTAACTCCGGTATCCAATAAGAGAATAACTCCAGCATTCTCTCAAGATTGTCCAGTGTTTTCAAACGATATTGATAATCTAACGTATCCATTCCGATAATAACCGTGACCGGAGGTTCTAAACTGGAAATGAAATCGGTGAATATTGGAAAATCTTCCTCCATTGACAGACCTGACAAAACCTTCACGTTCTCTCTTACCTCTTTCTTCTCCTTTCTTATCTCAAAGACGGTGAGATACTTCATATAATCCTCTTCCTTCACGAAGGGCAGTATCCCCCTCCTCAACCTCCTCTCATCCCATCCACTACTCGGGATCTTCACACAATGATTCCCTTGCTGTACACTGTTTATAATCATATGAGCGATGATGGATTGATATCCTAAGAGTGATAAATCATCTCCATATTCTACCAGAGCAGTGCTTCCCCTGCTTAATCCACCTTCCAGAATCCTATCCATCTCCACACAACCCGTAGATATGTATTGGGCAGTATTTGGCACAATCTCAACTCTTCTCGGCTTCTCTACTTTTCTCATCTCGAAAGGACTGAAATAACGAAATCTTCCCCCGTCCAGCGTAAACCCATATTTATGCTGGTCTATTCTGACTCCTCTTAGTTTCTTTATCACCAATTCCCTCGCCCTTCGGTAATCTATGGCTATCCGGCTGAGCTCTATTATTCCATCCACTATATAATCAAACGGAGTTGCCTCACTTCCTTCAGATACGAGTATCAAATTCATTCTGTATTCCGTTGCGTAATGCCTTACGAGGTCAGTTATCGCAGCTTCCAGCACTTTTATCTTCTCCTCTTTTGCTTCCGCTGATGCTATCGCCTCCCAGCTATCAATGACGAGAATAGCGGGTTTCTCTGCCTCTGCCAATTTCGTGTAAAGAACGTCAGAAAAGGAGCGCAATCCCGGAAACGGTTTTGATGAGATATACAACTTCGTTGCATCGATAACGCTAAAGTGGGCACGTTCTTCCAGCCAAGGAAATTGCTCGTAAAGAGCGGGGAGTGAGACCCTCGTTGAAAGATATACCGCATTGTCACCCCCGAACTCGTTGAGTATCTCAAAAACGAGCATCGTCTTCCCTGTTCCATGCAAGCCCTTTATCAGCAGTGAAAACCCCTTCTCTGAGGACAATGCCTCATCCAATTCAGGTAATACCTTTGTCATTATCTATCTGCCAAGCCCTCTTTTTACCTTTTACTCTTTTCACTTACTTTTCGACGCCTCTGAGGAAGGACTCCATGTTCTTCATTCACACTTCACACAAAAGGAGTGGTTCTTAACGTGAGAGCTTCTTCAGTGATGACATTTTCGAGGCTGTGTAATTTAGTATCCGGGCGATTGCAATAAAGGATAACACTCCTGTCGAGCACCGTCATCTTAAAGTGATTTGTTACCATATGAGCCAGCTCTGTGCCTAATATGCCTCCCGCAGGCATTGAAAATACAGCGACATTTCCAGCCGCCCTGAACTCCATTACCCAGCGTGAGAATAGCTCCGCCATTTTCTCAAGGTTGCCCGGCATTTTCAAACGATATTGATACTCCAACAAATCCGTTCCAATGATGACCAGGACCGGGGGTTTAAAACTGGAAATGAAATCGGCGAATATTGAAAAATCTTCCTCTATTGACTCGCCTTTCAAAACTTTCACGTTCTCTCGTGGCTCTTTCTTTTTCACCTCCTTTCGTATCTCAATGACAGTAAAATACTTTCGATAATCCTCTTCCTTCACGAAGGGCACTATCCCCCTCCTTAATCTCCGCTCATCCCACCCACTACTCGGGATCTTCACAACATGAACCCCTTGCTGTACACTGTTTATAATCATGTGAGCGACGATGGATTGGTATCCTAAGAGCGATAAATCATCTCCATATTCTAGCATATTGGTGGTTCCCCTCCTCATCCCCCCTCCTATAATCGTATCTATCCCCTCACACCCCGTAGATAGGTATGTGGCGGTATTGGGCACAACCTCAACTCTTCTCGGCTTCTCTATTTTCCGCCTCTCGAAAGAAGGGAAATAACGGAATCTGCCACCATCCAGGGTAAACCCATATTTATGCTGGTCTATTCTGACGCCTCTGAGCTTCTTTAGCACAATTTCCCTCCCCCGCCGGTAATCTATGCTTATCCGGCTGAGCTCTGTTATTCCATCAACCATATAATCGAGCGGAGTTGTGCCACTTGTTTCTGATATGAGTATCAAATTCATTTTGTATTCCGTTGCGTAATGCCTTACCAGGTCAGTTATCGCATCTTCCAGCACTTCCCGCTTCTCCTCTTTTCCACCTTCTAATATCGCTTCCCAGCTATCAATGACGAGTATCGCGGGTTTCTCTGCCTCGGTCAACTTCGTGTATAGAATGTCGGAGAAAGAGCGAGGTCTTGGAAACGCTTTTGATGAGATATACAACTTAGTTGCATCTACCACGCCAAAGCCGGTACGTTCTTTCAGCCATGGAAATTGCTCGTAAAGAGCGGGTAGTGAAACCCTCGTTGAAAGATATATGGCATTCTCGCCCCCGAACTCGTCGAGTATCTCAAAAGCAAGCATCGTCTTTCCCGTGCCCGGCTCTCCCTTTAGCAGCAATGAATATCCCATCCCCGTCGATAGCGCCTTCCCCAATTCAGGTGGTATTCTGCTAGTCATATTGCTTATACTGTTTCGTTTTTTATATAAGAAGGTTTGCAATAAAAAGCTTTTCGTTTTTTATTCGGAGGAAATAAAATGAGCGGATATGTGGTTAAGGTGGGAAAGAAGGGGGAATTATACACCCCAAAGAAGCTGAGAACACAGGCAGGTTTGGACCCGGGAAGTGAATTCATTGCAGTAGTGAAAGGTGATGAGATCATCTTACGGAAGCGAAAAACCATAATCAACTTATTAGAAGAAGGTGCAATAGCAACTATAAGCGAAAAGGAGATCAAAAAAGAGCGAGGGATGTTAGAAAAAGAGCTCTTAGAGAGATAATATGAAGTTCAGAGAGTTATACCTGGATACAACATACGTCATGCCATTTTTCTATCTTGACATAGATGAGAAAGGATTCTCCCGAAGTGTGTATAAAGAATAATCAATTGGGATACTCTTCTCAGAGAGATGAGAATGGGAAATAAGCAGAAATCATATAATCCTCCTCAATTTATCTATTAACTTCTCAATATCCTTTGCTGAGATTTCTATAGCTTTTTGTTTCATCTCATTTTTCGCCTAATCCTTTAAATATCAGATCAATTGCCAATTCCTCAGGTAAAGAGTCTGTCTCCTCGGCTTTCTCCCTTAATCTATCTTCAAGCTTTTGAGGCAAGCTTACTGAAGCAATACCCATTATTAAAACCTCCTGTCATAGTTGTTATATCGTTATAATAACATATAAAACAAACTTTGCATGCAGTCCTTCTGGTACTTCTACCCATTCATCCTCTGGCAACGATTCTAAATCCTCCATACTTTCGATTTTTACCTTTCGCATAGTTTTTTATTGCTTCATTATAAGCGTTTCAAGAAAAACTAAAAGCAATGAATCTGATTGGGGAAAAGGTATCAAATAACTTTATAACCATTTCCGACTAAAAATAAAATAGGAAAAGTTGTATGTTACGCGGTGTGCTGAATAGGAGGAGATGCTAATGACCAACCCATCTATCAAAGCGGAGATTGTTAAACAGCTTGACAATCTCCCTACTGAACTCCAACGACATGTGCTGGAATTTGTACGAGTTCATTTTCTTCTAATCCGTATCTTTCGTGGTTCTATGATAATCAAGTTCCCCTTGAAGTCATCTTCAGATAAATCCTTAAACCTTTCTACAAGGCAGCGATTTATTTCCGCAGTCGGCATTTCGTTAGGAAAGTGGGCAACGACAATTCCAAAATGGCTGCCCAATGGAAAATGCAGGATATTGCCAAAACCCCTATCGCCTGTAAGAATCACTGCTTCTTCTCTTTGCGCAAACGCATAAACCTTTTCATCTTCTGCTCCTCGAAGTCCATAGTCCCTAATGTCCTTAACGTCATATCCACGCTTTCTGAGAATAGCTCCTGTGGAACGAGGCATATCCTCATCAACGACGAATTTTAGCATTTCCGCTACGCTATCACTTTAATCTCTTCGCTGGATATGGTCTTAGCGGCGTAGTTAAGGGCGGCTAATATATCCTCACGAGTGATTTCGTACTCAGCCATAACCTCTTCGTAAGTCATTCCCCCTGCGAGTTTGCCTATGATGAGCTCAACGGGAACGCGTGTTCCACTAATCACTGGCTTGCCAAAACGGATTTTCTCATCTATACTAATCCTTGGAGCTATTTCCATCTTCTCCTTTCACCTTTGATGATGTGATAAATACAAAACTTTTGCTATTTAAAAGCTCAAGGTTTTCATGGAGGGAAAATCATTTCACGATACATGGTAATGACTTTAAGCGCGTAAAAGAATAGATACATTATCACACAGAGAATAACGAAAAGAATAGCCATGAAAAGACCTGCGTAATAACCCAAGCTCTCGATGTCTACTTCGGGGCAACGTGCCTTTATTGATTCTACTACTCTCGATTCGGATGAGCCCAGCATGAGTCTCGCTGAGTACACTGGAGATTTAAAAAAGCATTTCAACGCAGCAATGAATTTACTTGCCATCCCTTTCACCTCCTTTTTGTTCTTTCTTTTATGGGCACCGTCTTCATTCTCATTTTATCTCCCTTATTTACTCCAATTTATAAATATTTCGATATTTAGTTGACACACTCATAATATTCCTCCTATCACAGAATGAAGAAGATCCATCATGGGTTTGGGATACAAGCCTAGGATGATTGATACAACCGCTATAAGTAGAAGTGGAACACTCATCGTTAGTGGTGGGTCCTTG
>JACUTR010000100.1 GCA_014859735.1 Candidatus Methanophagales archaeon
CCTTCTTCAGGTAACTTTTTAAAGAGGATAAATTATACCAGTTATTATAAGGATGAGAAAGGAATGGGCGAGGAAATGGGAGAATTTTTTAAAAGAAAGGAGAAGGAAGAAGATCAAGAAGGAAATCGAAAAAGCTAAGAAGCTTAGAGACTCTTTTAGAGATATTGTCGAAGAAAATCCAGGTACTTTCCTTGATTGGTTGATCTTCAGCGGTATTTCAGATATAAACAGCAAACTCTCCTGGTTGATAGCTGAGACAACTCTTCTGGTTGCTCTCTCACTATCTATTATAAGCATATTGGTGTTTATTATAAGCCAGTAGGTGCCCGTCAATAATTTTGATTTGAAAAAATTCCTAAATCTACGAAGCGTGAAGCGGAACTGAACGTTTCCGGGTGACAACGCCCGCAACCAGTATACCTATTTCATAGAAAATTGCCAACGGAATAGCGACGATGAGCTGACTCACCACATCGGGGGGTGTAAACATCGCAGCGAGAACGAACATTGCCACGATGACGTACCGCCTATATTCCTTCAGAGTAGCTATCTGGATAAGTCCAGAATGAACGGCGAAGACGATAAAAATAGGGACTTCAAAGGCTATTCCCAATAAGAGCGTTATATTAACGACGAACGAGGTAAATTCATATATGGTCCACGTGGCGGCAATTCCCCTTGCTGTTGGATCTTTGTAAAGAAATTCAAGAACAAGACGCAACATAAGGAAGTACGAATAACTTATCCCTAAAATAAACAAAGAGATGGCAGAACTCAGCAATATGATGAGCTGTGATTTCTTCATTGGGTTCTGTATCCCAAACCGTATCTTCAACGTCTTGTACACATAATGCACTAGAAGAGGAACGGCAAGTAGTATGCCTATGGTCATAGCTAACTTAACTTTAAGCATGAGCACCTCCACGGGTGAGATATAGATGAGCGTTGCCCCTTCTGGAAGGAGGTCTTGTTTCATCTTGAGTAACACGGGGTCTAAAAGGTAAAAAGAGACCATGAAACCGGAGAATAGAACGGCAAAGAGGGGTATCAGTTTTTTCTTGAGCGCCTCGGTTATATATCCCAATTCTTCACTAATACTCGCCATCCTCACGTGCTCTTATTACTATGAATAAAGAGATGATAAAGGCTAACGCGGAAACTAAAGTTAACGAGAAAATGAGGAGAGATGATAAGAGAAAAGACGATGTGTATCTAAGCGTAGAAGGGCCGATAGGAGATGAGGAGCTCCCCATAACGGAGCATCTTCGGGAACTGCGGAAGAGACTCATCGTCGTCTTAATTCCGTTCGGTATTGTGACGCTGCTCATATTCCCTTTTTCAAACAGGTTCCTTGGCTACTTATTATTCCATCACCTCTTCCCTGAGGAAATGGCTCTGTTTGTGTACAGCCCTATGGAATGGATGAGCGTGCGGCTTTTGTTCTCCTTCATATTCGCGCTCTCTGTTACGATACCCTTGCTGGTATATGAGATCTTCGCTTTCATACGACCCGGGTTATATCCCTCAGAGCGGAAATTTTTCCTCATGGTGGTTATCCCCTCGCTCTGCTGTTACGGTCTCGGTGCCGTCTTCGCCTATCTCTTCGTCCTTCCCATGATCTTCGGTTATCTCATCGCGTACTCAGGAGATATCGCACGGGTTGCGCTTTCCGCAAAGAGGATCTTCTCTATCATCCTTTATACCGCGGTAGGATTCGGGCTGATTTTCCAAATACCCTTCATAATGACCTTAGCGGTAAAGCTGAAACTCGTCACCCATTCATGGCTCAGGGATAAGCGATTGATAATCTACGGGCTGATAATAGGCATTGCATTCTTTGTCATCGGCGACCCCATGGGTATTTCGATGATCATGGCAGTGGTCTCAATAGCGCTCTTCGAGCTCGGATTACTCATGACACGATATATCGGGCGTGGACCTCGCGAGGAAGATTAGAAGCATAGGGCTCATGCAGAATGCGAATGTCCTGGTTCACTACTATTTATATATCCCCGTACCTTAATTGTAGATAGGAGGGAAAAACATGGTTTTTGGGGCGCTAGGAGGAGGCGAGTTGATAATAATAGGGATATTGGTAATAGTCTTGTTATTCGGCGCAGCGAAGGTGCCACAGCTTGCGCGGTCTTTTGGGCAGGCGATGGGCGAGTTCAAGAAAGCAAAACGAGAGGCGGAGCTCGACTTAAAGAAATTCGAAGAATCGGTTGGCGAGGAAGAAGCAATACCGAAGACGAAGGCAAAACCGAAGGCCAAGACGGCGGATCTCAACATAAGGGAAGTGGCTGCGTACCTGGGCATCGAGACCGAAGGGAAGACCGACGAGGAGTTAGAAGCGGAAGTTAAGGCAAAGGTGGAATCCTCTTCCAAGTAGGATTGAAAATCGCTCGAACGGAAACGGGAAAACTAGCTATTGAATTTTCGTATTTGTATAGCTGGACAATAAATCCCAATTTCAAATACTACCAAATCCCAAGTAAATTCCAATTTCCAAATCCCAAAAAAGAAGGATAAGCAAAAATGATGCGTAAAATTGGTAGTATTGGGGTTTGGGATAAGCCCTTACAGGGCTTGCGGGTAAACCCTTTCAGGGTTTTCGGGGACACGGGCGGAGCCCGTGATGGGGCAGAGCCCCACATGTTTGGTAGTATTGGTATATATTGGGGTTTGGGATTTTCTATGGAGCTAAACAAATACAAATCTTCTAATAAACTCCACTATTTCTCTACTTCTACCAGGATTTAATGAAATGGTGTCTTCTCTTTTATGAAGCATAAGATACCCGTCATTAACGAGTTGTCTGACCAACCTTTGCACTCTCTTCCCATTCTTCTTTATCTTTCTACTAAGCCAGCGAACGAGAGTATCGAGAGGGAAATATCTGGCACCCCAACAATTTCTTCTAAATAACTTGTTCATTATATCCGCTTTTATCTCCTCATCGCTTGGTACTTCTTTGTTAAACATAAATAAGTTTTAAATACTTGCCACTACAAAATGTATAATATGTCTGAGGAGCTTTATATGAAGAAGGAATACCATTCAATACTCATTAAGACGCTTGGAGACTCTCCAAAGCTGAGGATACTAGATTTCTTCTTAGACAACCCTTTATTCGAATTCACTAAGAAGGAGGTTATTGATGCTCTTGGCATGAGTAAGCAGACCTTCTACAAATACTTCTCAGATATCGAGAATTATGGTATTGTAATTGCGTCGCAAAAGATAGGCAGGGCGAAGCTCTACAAAATTAATCTCGATCATCCTTTGGTAAGCATGTTACGAAATTACGAAACAAAGATTTCGTTACAAACAGATGAGGAAGAAATCAAGAAGATGAAGCACGGTCCAGCAAAGGCAAAGGTTTAGTCCATATCATCAAAGGAGATCCAAATTTAAAATCGAAAAATAGTTGGTTGTGGATTTTCGTCAAACTTTCAAACTTTTTCTAAAAGTTTGTCGCCACAACCATTCCTTTATTTTCTTATCTTATAGCCCTATTCCGGTATAGAATGCCTCGATATTGGGTAATACCTCGCCGAGGGGCACGTTTGTACCAAAGAACACGGTCCGTCCCAGGATCTCACCGCTGAGCACGACGATGAAGAGCAGAATTGCTAATGCTGCTGCTGTTGCCATACTCGTCTTCTTCAGCGGCAATGCAAGCGCTACGGTGAAGATGAGAGCCAGACCAACGCCTATCACCCATCTCGCCAGGTAGAGCGCGGCGTATTCGCCCTCTACCATCCTTGTGAGCGTCTCCTCAAGTGCAACTTCTGCGTATCTTGTCGGGGCGGGGCCTGCTAATATGCTGTTGTTTGCAAGCAGTCCTGCGATCAGCACAATGACCATGACGAATGCGATCCCCATCGTAATCCAGAGCATGCGTGCTAACGGCTCGTCGCCCTCTTTTTTTATCAGGTATTTCAGCGAGAGCACTGCTGCTACTGCCGTTACGCCTGCAAGCAGAGCGGTAACGACGAAGAAGAGCGGTGTCGTCGGCAGATTCAAAGAGGGCAGCGTGTACATCATGTATGCTTTCGCACTTACACCGAGGAATACAACTCCGATGACAGCAGCTAAGACGCCAACCGGCTTCCTGAGCGCTATTAATTTCCCTACTATCGACGGTATTGCGGGGAATTTCTTGAGACTCCCGTATTCCGGCTCTAAGAGCCACATTATCGTATAGATCACCGCTAAGATGACAAAGATCGTCAATGCCAGCACTTCCCTGCTCAACCACGAGGTGGCCAGGTTTGTATTCATCGTCATCATCGCGAGCATCGGTCGTGCCTCGTGTGTAAGTATGCCAATCAAGGCAATAACCGCAACCGGGACACTGACCCATGCCCCGGTCTCAAAGAACTTGGCATCCTCCTTACCCTTTGCGAGAAAGTCCGCGATGACCATTGCGATCAACGCACCCACCGACATCTGACTGAATACCGTGAATACAACGTATGAGGTAACTGCGCTACTCATTGTTCTTTAGCCTCCCGTTACACGCGCTCTTGCCAAGCGATCGTATTCCGCGCCTTTGCTTCGCTATATTGTCGTTGTACCTCCACTATATCCCCTCCGAGACGAGCCTTGGTCGAGCAGAAGAGTGCACACCTCGGGCTTGGGTCTCTATCCTTGTCTACCGGCACAAACGGCTGTACACATAAGGTGCACTTGTCCATTATCCCATCCCATTCCTTGAGATTCTCTGGCAGTTCATGGGGATAATGTGGAGCGCCAAATGGACATGCCCAACCGCAATAGCCGCAGCCTATGCACTTGTTCTTATCCACCGTAACGATACCATCTTCAGCTCGCTTCTGTATCGCTTTTGTTGGGCACGCAGCCTCACAGGGAGGCTCCGTGCAGTGCATACAGGATACTGGTATATTCTTCTCTCCGGGCCTCCCCTCGTTAATTGTCACAATCTGCACTCTGGCTGTTCCATGGGGAACCTTGTTCTGGTCCTTGCAGATCGCAAAACACGATCCGCAGTCGATGCATTTCTCAATCACATTCAGGAATTTATAGGTTACCATTTTTCACCTTGCCTCCTAAGCCTTGTA
>JACUTR010000101.1 GCA_014859735.1 Candidatus Methanophagales archaeon
CGCTCGAAATATGTTCTTTTGTTATCATCCCCAAAGAGTATTCGGAGATACTGTATAATACCCCCGTTACTGCACAGCAGTTCGGAAAGCATCGAAAAAAATTAGCATTGCTTTCCCCACTCCACACATCTTTCCACTGGTTCCACCGGTAGTCCTCTACTAACGGGGCTCCGCCCCGTTGACCCCGAAAACCCTGTAAGGGTTTATGCGATAGTTTTATTATCTGCTCGTCACTAAATACATTAGAGAGCGTCATAAATAGATTGCTCTCCTCCACATCAGCCGATATCGGCGTAAAGTGGTTCATTTCTCCTCCATTCTTTTGGAGGAGAAATCACCCTTATAAATAAGTTCGGAAGTAGGGGTGTTCGGAACTACTGAGATACCACTATGCGGTATATACCAGCGGTAGCTCGCCATTAGACGCAAAGCCCATACAGGGTTTTCGGAGTGGTAGGGGCAGAGCCCCTACATGGGGCAGAGCCCCACATTTCAGGTTAATTTATACTTTGACAACGTTTTCCGAGTGGCATGACGGGCAGATTATTTTGTCACCCATCCCACCAAACTTGTTGCCGCAGTCGTTGCACTTGTATCGCTCTAATTCAATCTCTTCAACTTCTAAATTGAAATCGCCTCCGCCAACACTACACATCACAATCACCCCCTTTATTTATTTCACTCAGCGTATATGTATACCACTTGGTATATAAAAAAGGATAGTATTCTATTTGCACCCGGACGAGTTATCAAAAGCGAGACGACGGGCGAGGATTTATCTCTTATTCTGAGAATAAGCAGTGTTGGATATCTTTTCCGAGTCTCCCGATGGCATCAGCACGGCACTGGCGGCAGTGGGTCATCTGCATTACATACTTACGGCACTTCTCCTGAATCTCTCGCTTCTCCTGCGGTGTGGGCGGTTTGATATGGGCGAACTTGTATTGCGGGATGATCGGTATAATATTCTGTAAGTACACACCCAGTTCGCTTATCGTCTTTGTGATAGCCATAATATGCTCATCATTCACGGTGGGAATGAGAACCGTGTTCACCTTCACCAGAATCTTCCGCTTCACCGCCTCTTGAATCCCTTCCACCTGGTTTCTTATCAGTATTGCTACGCCCTCTTCTCCACGGTATCTCGTCCCATGGTAATTGATGAAGGAATAGATCTCCTTGCCAATAGCGGGGTCTACCGCATTAACCGTCACGGTTAGGGTGCTAATCCCCACATCCTCAATGTCTCCCATCCGTTCTGGCAGGAGCAACCCGTTGGTGCTCATGCATCGCAACAGGTAGGGAAACTCCTCCTTTACGAGCCTGAACGTCTCGAAGGTCTCCTCATTGAAGAGTGGCTCACCCGGTCCAGCCACTGCGATAACCTTGATGTAAGGCACCTTTTTCACCACTTCCCTCACTCGTTCGAGTGCTTCCTGTGGTTTGAGCACCTTACTCGTCACTCCGGGTCGAGATTCATTCACGCAATCGAATTTCCGGATGCAGTAGTTGCACTGGATATTGCACTTCGGCGCCACGGGAAGATGCATTCGGCCGAAGAAATGGCATGCCTTTTTACTGAAACAGGGGTGTTCTTGAATCTTTCTGAGCTGCGCGGGGTCCCAGGGTACTTCCGCGCCCTCTACTTCGGTTACCGGCAACGGAGCAGGAAACTCCTCCTTTTCATCCTTCTCGTGCATTAACTCCTCCTTTGAGCGAACTAACCGTGAACTACTCATTTTTAATCATCGCTCCTAACTTCTTCCCTATCTCTTTTACCTCCTGTAACTCCCCTTCATCAGGTATATACTGAATATTCACACCCTCACAAGGTAAATTCCATCCAAGGCTGTTCATGATGGTCTCGATCTCTTTTACTGCCTGTCCTCCCCAGCCATAAGAACCGAAGGCAAAGCCAATTCTATTCTTTGGACGTAATCCCTTCAGATAGATGAGGAACCCCCCTACGGTGGGAAGCACACCATTGTTCAACGTGGGAGAGCCGATGAGTATCGCCTTCGAACGAATCACATCGGTCATGATGTCGGAGATATGCATCGTTTTTAAATTCCTAATCGCCACGGGAACACCTGCCTTCTCCAAACCCTCCAGCAGGCTGTAGGCCATCCGCTCGGTTGAACCCCACATGGTATCATATACGATCAATGCCCTATTTTCCGTCTCATGGGCCGCCCACCGTTGGTAAGCCTCTAAAATCTTCGGGAAGTACGTACGCCAGATAAGACCATGGCTGGGTGCGACCATCGCGATATCGAGCGTAGAAAGAGCATCCAGCGCCTTTTTAACCTGCTCACCATAGGGAAGGACGATGTTTGCATAGTATTTCGCGGCTTCTTCAAGCAGTATGTCCCAGCAGGCTTCGTCGTCAAAGCGCTCAGAGGTAGCGATATGCTGCCCAAAGGCGTCGTTCGGGAGCAAGAGCTTCTCCTCCGGTACATAGGTAACCATGCTGTCCGGCCAGTGGACCATCGGCGTGAGGAAAAACTGCAGGGTTCGTTTACCGAGGGAGAGGGTATCGCCGGATTTCACCGCGCTCAACTTCCAATCCTGTTTATAATGTCTCCGCAACCCCTTTTCACCCTGGGGAGAGGTTACAACGGTGGCATGAGGAGCACGTGAGACCATTTTTGGTAAACTGCCGGAATGGTCCATCTCCACATGGTTAGATACCAGATACTCGATTTGAGCTGGGTCAATCAGGCTCTTGACGCGAGAGAGCATCTCGTCAAAGAGATCGTGCTTCACCGTATCGACCAAGGCAACCTTCTCATCAATGATGAGGTATGCGTTGTACGTGGTGCCCCGTTGCGTAAGATACCCATGAAAATTACGTAAATCCCAATCTATGCCGCCAACCCAGTAGATTCCCGGTTTTATCGCTACGGGTTCCATACTAAACCCTCAGGGGTAGATCGTCGACTGCAGTCCCATTCTCGTCCTCGCCGTATAGAGACTCACATACCGTACATATCCATTGAGCCATCTCTTTCACTTCTTTTTTATCTTATCCCCGATCTTCTTACCGAACTCCCTGCACTCCCCTTTACCTTCTTCTGTAATCAGTTCGGTCATTTTCTTCTTCAAGCTCGGGTCCACCATCTCCATCCCGAAGATATTCTTCATCGGAGCGTACATCTGCTCGAGAACAGCCTTCCAGCCATAGGACCCAAATACCGCGCCAACTCTCCCTTTCAAGTCTGCTTTCCGCATCTCGGTAAGGAACCACTTGATCGAGCTTAGTAAGTCATCATAGTACGTTGGACAGCCAAGAACGACGGCATCAACCTCTTTGAGATCCTCTATCTTCGCATCGAGCGCCTTTTTTACGACGACTTCAGCTCCAGCCTCTTTCATTCCCTTCTCGATTTCTTTTGCCATTAGTTCCGTATTATTATAGACCGTATCATATACTAAGATTGCTTTTGCCATTTCTCCTATCATATCACCTCCTTCGGTACATTCTTCTCATCTTCCTTTTCGGCTTCGTGGCCTGAACTCAATCCTCGGAAGCTGCTGCAGGAGGCTTAAAGACCCGACTCGCCAGTTCTTTGTCCAGCATGAGCAGTGCAGGCCCATCCTCACCCACCAGTTTCAACTTGGCAATGATCTCATTGTCATTCCCTTCCTCTTCGATCTGTTCAGTAACAAACCACTGGAGGAAGATATTTGCCGCATGGTCCTTTTCGGCAATCGCGTGGTCAACGAGATCGTTGATGCACTTTGTAATGAACTTCTCATGCTGCAAGGTCTTTTCAAACAGATCCATGGGCGACTTGAATTCTGCCATCGGCTGCGCGATCGCCATGAGCTTGACCCGGCCGCCCTGGTCAAGGATGTAGTTGTAGAATTTCAGAGCGTGCACCGTCTCTTCCTGATACTGCACCATGAACCAATTCGCAAACCCCTTCAGTCCGATGTACGTGCTGTAGGCAGACATGGACAGATAGAGATATGCTGAATAAAGCTCATTATTGAGCTGTTTATTCAAAGCCTCTTCCATCTTTTCGCTGAGCATATTTATCCCCTCTTATATCCTATCAATTCCTCGACCCTCATGCTTTATAAATTTTCCGATTTGGTTTGGCACGGAAACCATGATTTCTTACTTCACCCCTTCTTTCACCGCGGTTCTGATAATATATCCCGCCTTGTGCAGTATCGTATCGCCAATCGCGGGGTCCTTCTCCATGCTTGCCGTGCAGGGATACGAATGATGTGATGCGCTGATTTGTTCGTGAAGTTCACGTGTATTCCTTACTTCCACATGTGCTAACTGCTTTGCCACGAACCAGGTACTCCCGCAGGGTGCACTCCTCAACACATCCACCTGACGAATGTTACCGCTTTTATCCACCTCTACTCTAACCTCGGGTCTTCCAACCTTGAACTCATCTACAAACTTTTTGATTAAAGGTTGGCCATTTCGCGGCTGTAAATCGCAAAACGGCTTTGGAAAAGCAATCTCAATCCCCGCTCGTGCGCATGCCTCCTCAATCTGCAGTCTGGCTATCCGTCCGGGTCTCTCTTGGGGCACGATTATCGCCTTAATTCCCGAACCCGAATCCGTTAAGATACGCGGTAGTTCAAGCAGGAGGTCGGGGTGAATCTCTGATACAATCGCTATGTCCGCCTTTGGAATCTCTTTCGGCAGATATGCACGCATAGAATCCTCAATAAGTACGGGCAGAAGAGAAGGAGCAGGGAGCTTAAAAATTCCCGTTATACGGTCGGCAAAGCTATATCTCCCCTCTTTGCAGTGCGTGCATGCCTCGGCGCAGGAAATACAGAAGGTGGAATAGTTGACAAGGTTACCAATAACTTTCTCGCCAAAATCGCCGCTATATATCACAATCAGCTCCATTTCATACGTATTTGGGATACAAGAGGCTGTCCAACAATTACCCACAAATCAAATAGAATACACCCACAACTAAA
>JACUTR010000011.1 GCA_014859735.1 Candidatus Methanophagales archaeon
ATTTTTAGTTACTTTGGTGACACAAATGGTACTAAGTATAGTGGAACGAATAAAGGGGTTCTTGTTCAGTCCTTCGAATACGTTTGAGTGAAGAGCCACTTCAAAACTTCGCTACAAGCGCGCTTTTCACCTCGTGAGCCGTTTGCTTTCCGACTAAGAGTTCAACCAGTGTAATGCCAAATTCAAGTGCGGTACCCGGGCCTTGACTGGTGACCAGCTTGCCATCCACGACTACTCGCTCATTACTGTGCTCAGCTCCGGTCAAAGCAGTCTCCATGCCCGGATAAATGGTCGCTCTCTTCCCCCTCAAAATACCCGCTTGTGCTAAGACCGAGGGTGCCGCGCAAATGGCAGCAACGATCTTCCCACGCTCGAAGGCGGTTTTTACTGCATCTAAAACCCGGTGGTCCTTCCCGAGATTCAGATAGCCGGGATTGCCACCGGGCAAGATGACCGCATCAAATTTCTTAACGTCGATTTCTCCGATTGTGGTATCCGGAACCATCTTGATTCCATGCGCACCTTCGAGAGCTCCGGCTTGAAGACCCGCAATGGTAACTTCTACTCCAGCTCGTCTCAGGGTATCAACAATACTAATGGCTTCAATTTCTTCAAATCCCGCAGCCAGCAATAAGACGGCACTTTTAGCCATATCGCTCATCCACCCCCACCTCACTCAGTTAGTTACTTTATTTAGTTACAAGAAGAAGAAGGATTTATAAAATAAAATAAAATAAAATAAAAGAATCCCCCCTTTCATTTAGTACCCTATCGGGATACGAACGGGGATGTGCGAGGCGAAAGAGGAGAATGGAGAGATGAGAGCGTTATACCTGGGAAGGTTTCAGCCCTACCATCTCGGCCATCATACCGTGATAAAAGAGATGGTTTCTGATGCGGATGAGGTCATTATATGCATCGGGTCAGCACAAAAAAGCCACGAGGTGGATAACCCATTTACTGCGGGAGAACGCTATCTGATGATCTCAAAATCCTTACGAGATGAGGGCATCTTCAACTTTTATATCATACCTATCCTGGATGTGAACTGGAATGCAGTCTGGGTATCGCATGTCGAGTCATTGATACCCCCGGTGGATGTTGTATTTGCACATAATCCATTGATAGAGCGTTTATTTAAAGAACGAGGGTACAACGTGCGGGTTCCTTTCCTCTTCAACAGGAAAGAATATTCAGGTCGCGAAATAAGGAGGCGAATCCTGAACGATGAAAGCTGGGAACATCTGGTGCCTCGAGCAGTTGTCGAGGTCATAAAGGAGATAAACGGGATACGAAGATTGAAGGACTTAGAGAAAAGCGATACGGAGTAGGCTGAAGCAAACCAAAGCGTCATAAGAAGTGGTGAGTGGGGGAGTAGTAGTTGTTTAGTTCCTTTAAAAATCCAAAATCCCAATACATACCAATACTACCAAACAAATCCCAAACTCCAATACTACCAACAACTTTTCTTTAGAAAAGAAAACTTGACTAAAGAAACAAGAATTATTTGGTAAAGCTTTTTGCTTGCAAAAAGGTTTATTTGGAAATTGGGATTTATTGTCCAGCTAAACAATTACGGGGTGTAACAAGGTGGACTTTCTTAAATAACAAAGGGGTTAAATTTCGTAATTTACTATTCTCCCCCTCATTTAACCTTTTGATTTTATTTTATTCTATTCCGCAGCTTCTATGAGATCTTCTCTCTTCACTGTCCTTCTTCCCGCATGCCGCGCGAGGCTAACGGCTTTTCTGGCTATTTTATCGCCATACGCCTCTAACAATCGCGCCAATTCCTGACTTGCATCTTCACTGACTCGCTCTGCTCCTGCGTTCCTAACTATCCTGGTTACAGGTGCTATTGGTAGTTCAGCCATTTTTATCACTATGATTAGATTTTTGAGGGAATATATAAGTTTTTCGGTTTCTCTTCTTCTGGCGCCTCCTTAAAGCCAATGAACGAGTGTCTTCTGCCCCCCCTCCTCAAACGATGCGAGTTCATACCCAAAAAGTTGCAGCACTCGATGGGCAACCGGTATTACCTGATGCTGAGTATAATACTCGACATCAACCAGGTATTTACCTCGATCTGCGTAGATCTCATTCCCTTCGCTGCTCTCTATAATATCGACGGGAAAAGCGCGGTCACTCGTCTTTCCCGGTCCTTTTATCACCACATAGGGGATCTTCGAGCCTATTTCGTATGCAATATGAGAGGGAGAGGCTAATGCGCGTTCAGCCGCGATAACATGCGCTTGCTTTGTTTCATACCCACTTATCTTTCTGGTGATTGTTTTATGGATTATCAGTTTATCTAAGGGTATTTTCCCCTCTTTTACCTCCTGTATAATGCGTTTAACGTATTCCATAGCTTTTTTCGGGTCTTTTTCCACCAGTATGAGCCGTATCACCTCCGTCTGCACTTCTTTCGCTACCTCACACCAATCCCCGCGGCGCACTTCCAAGCCCCGAACCACAATCTCTCCCTTATCGGTAAGCGCGGCATACCGCTTCTTCTTTCCCGTAAAGAAAATGGCTTTGAAGAGATCCTGGATCTCGAGTTCCAGGGGAAGTTCGTTTGAGATCCGCTCTGAAATCTCCTTTGCCTTCTTCAGCGTCTCTTCTCTTCTATCCGTGATCCCGCTTTCAGTTTCGGTGAGCTTGGCGAAAATGCTGTCGGTATCGCTGTAAATAACCTGAAATCCAAACTCTTCCACCATCCTTATTGCTTGCTTGATGAAATAACGTCCCCATGCCGTTGTCGCTTCCGCACATTCTCGTTTGTAAAACTTCGCCGCACTCCAGCCGGTATAGCCATAAAAGCTGTTCGTGAGGATCTTGATACTTTGCTGTTGGATGTCCAGCAACCGATATTCATCACTCGTTTTGTTATATCTCTTCATTTCGTTCTTTATCTCCTTTCTTCTCGCAATCAAATCGCTCATTATGCTTTTAAAGAACCCATCCGGCTCCTTTCTGAATGCATGGCCCACTTCGGGTGCTGTGTACACCTCATCTTCAGCTTTCTTCTGCTGGGATTCCACAAAGGTATCAGGGGAGATGTTAAAGGAGATCATAATGGTTGGATACATGGACGAGAAGTCGAGGGCGATGACATCCTCATGCAAACCCCGCTCCGGTGGCAGCACGAACCCACCTTCATACGTCTTCTCAGCTCCTCTCTTTGGTGGCACCAGCTCATCCCTTTTAAATGCCTCTGCAGTTAAGAATGCTTCTACCTGACGGCCTCGTCCCATCTTTGCTAACTCGTCTAAGGGATACCCAACCATCCTGGAAAGCTCGATCTGCAGCGGTAACACTTTCGTCGCGATGCCCAGCGTGCTCACCGCATCTGCCTTTGCATACTCATAGAGACGCTCTCGTGTGGACGGAGCGGGATTCAGCCAGCATTCGGTAATCTCTCGCGGCGATAAATTCACCCGGTCGTTTTTGTTCATCACGCCCAGAAATTCCGCCACGTTCTCCAATCTTTTCACCTTCACGCTGTCAAGGTCGCGTTTCGCGAGCTTGAAAAGGTCAACGTTCAGTCTGCCTGCGATATTTACCCCGGGCAGTATCCCTCCTTTTTCATATTGGACCGTGCTGCCATCAGCACCCACACCCAATCGAATTCCCTGCAATTTCGCGCGCTCCTTTATATACTGCCAGTCAAAACCATCAGAATTATATCCCACGATGATCTCCGGCTGGAACTGTGCTCCGATGAAGTCCAAAAAAGTTCTTATTACCGTTTCATCGTCTCCTTCCTTGTACGCTTCATCGTCCAGTACAAATAACCTCGTTTGGGCTTCATTCTCCTGATGCTGGTATGCCACCGCAATGATTATGATCGGGTCCCTTCTCGGTGACGGCATTCCATAGGAGCTCGCCATCTCGCAATCAAAAGCAAGAATCTTGAGCCGGGGTAACTCGGTCATCTTCTTATATAATACTTGAGAAGCCGCGATCGCCTTTTTCCCGGTGGTATACGCAGAGCCCAACTCGATCTCTTCTCCTTCCACCTGTACACCGTCGAAGGGTCTGAGTTGGTTGTCTATCAAGTATCGAATGGCGAAGAGAATATCAGCCTCCAGCACGGTAAGACCCACCCTTTTGACTTCCTCTCGCAGCACCGGAACATGTCTCGGATGCGCCACGAAGATTTTTAACACCGTCCGCTCAACACCAAGTAGTTTCTTCTGGCAAGATTCTACTCGCTTAACTCGTATCTCTTCACCTTCTCGATCTATACAAAGTTCTTCGACCAGTTCCTTTATCTCTCCCACATCATACTCGTACCCGTAGGGAAGAGCGTAAAAATAAGGCTCAAAATTTTTGTCTACCACAATAAAATCGCTACCGTCTGTGCTCTTGCACCACAGTCTTATCACGGGCCTGTCTTGCCCCTCTTCGTCTTTTTCGGTGATGTAATCAATATCCAGCAGAAAGCCCTCCTTCTCCATCTTTCTTTTTCTCAACGTCTTGTTCGTTCTCTGAGAACGAGAACCGCAGCTCGTTCTTATCTTACATCTTGCTATACATTAAGTTTTTTTACTGGTAGTCAATCTTACTTACAACTGACTTTGATAAGTCGTAAGTAAGGAGTGGAGGAAAAGGGATCACAGATGGCGAAGGATACGATCTACATAATTGATGTCACGAACAGGGATGGTGTGCAGACGTCGAGATTGGGCTTAGCGAAGTTAGAGAAGAGCATACTGAACCTCTATCTGGATGAGATGGGCGTTTTTCAGAGCGAGTTCGGGTTTCCAAACACCCGCCATGAGACGAATTATCTGAATGCGAATCTGGACCTGGCCGAAATAGGAGCTTTTAAGCGCATTCGGCTCGGTGGGTGGCTGCGAGCAATCAAGGAGGATGTTGAAGATGGCTACCAGCGGGTGCCAAATTTGAAGCACCTCAATTTGAGCATCTCAACATCCCGGCAAATGATTGAGGGCAAGTTCCTGGGCAAGTACAGGTGGGCTGATATAATCAATATGATGTGTGAGGCGGTCATTGCAGCCAGGGAACATGGTGCAGAGACCATCGGAGTTAATGCAGAAGACGCCTCAAGGACGGAACTTGAGAGGCTGATTGAGTTTGCAGAGGCGGCAAAAGAGCATGGTGCGGCCCGAATACGATACTGCGACACGCTTGGATACGACGATCCGTTCAGCATTTACGAGCGAGTCAAAGCGCTCGCGGAGGCGATAAATATCCCTATCGAACTGCACTGTCATAATGATTTGGGCATGGCAGTCGCCTGCTCAGTTGCAGGAGCAAAAGGGGCTATAGATGCGGGAGTAGATGCATACCTCACCACCACGGTCAATGGAATGGGAGAACGAGCGGGCAACGCCGATCTGGTCTCTACAATCCTCGCGATAAGGAAGTCCAGCGGGTTTGAAGACAAATACCAGTTGGATGAGCATATTGAGTTACGCCATGCATGGAAGATCTGCAAATACGCTTCACTCTCATTCAGAGTACCTATTCCAGTCAACCAGCCTGCAGTTGGTGACAACGCCTTTGCACATGAATCGGGAATCCATGCTGACGGCGCATTGAAGAACAGCAGAAATTACGAGTTGTATGACTATACTGAAGTCGGCAGAGGGCATATCGAGGTGATCGAGACGGGCAGGCTTATAACAACGGGCGAATACTCGGGAATAAAAGGGTTCAAGAACGTAGCGGGGAAATGTAAGTTGAAATTTCGAGATGAAGAAGAAGCGAGAGAGATCTTAGAGCTCGTGAGATACGCAAACGTGCACACCCAGAAGCCCGTGACGGAGGACGAGATGAAGTTCATTGCACAATACCCGGAATATGCAAGGCAGATTATGTCGGTACAACCTTAACCCGTTCTTGTTCTGAAGAGTGATGCATTTGTCAATTTTAGCGGTGAGAAGATATGAAAGTGTCATATTTTGGAGCGCGCGAGGATATAAAAGAGAAAGTCTTTTAAAGATTCTTTCTTCTTTCTTAAGTACGCATTTATGACCTTGGAAGCCGTTATAAATGAGTAAGAGAAGAGAGGGTGAACAACTATGTCTGGAACCGTTACCGAGAGGATATTAAAAGAGCATCTGGTAGAGGGTAAAATGGCTCCTGGGGAAGAGGTTGCGCTGAAGATCGATCAGACGCTTACCCAGGACGCAACCGGCACCATGGCCTACCAGCAATTCGAGGCGATAGGGATACCTCGGGTGAGAACAGAACTGAGCGTGAGTTATGTTGACCACAACACGCTGCAGACCGATTTCATGAACCCGGATGACCACAGATACCTTCAATCCGTGGCCATGAGATACGGCTTGTATTTCTCCCGTCCTGGTAATGGCATCTGCCACCAACTCCATCTGGAACGGTTTGCGCGTCCTGGTAAGACACTGATTGGCTCTGACAGCCATACCCCGACAGCAGGTGGTATCGGGTCGTTTGCCATCGGTGCGGGAGGCCTGGATGTAGCAGTTGCTATGGCAGGTATGCCGTACCGGATTAAGTATCCAGCGATTGTGGGTGTAAAACTTACCGGAAAACTTCCTGATTGGGTCTCAGCCAAGGATGTCATACTGGAAGTCCTTCGCAGAATGGATGTCAACGGGGGTGTGGGAAACGTACTGGAGTACTTTGGCCCCGGGATCAAGACCCTCAGCGTTCCCGAGCGCGCGACAATAACCAATATGGGTACCGAAACAGGAGCAACATCGAGTGTATTTCCGAGCGACGAGGTGACGAGGTCCTTCATGGCGGCACAGGAACGTGGAGATCAATGGATTCCACTTGAGGCTGATGATGATGCCAAATACGATGAAATCATGGAGATCAACCTCAGCGAACTCGAGCCACTGGCAGCACTACCCCACAGTCCTGGTAAAGTCAAGCCGGTGAGGGAGATTGCGGGGATAGAAGTGCAGCAAGTGGCTATTGGCTCCTGTACCAACTCCTCCCTGCGCGATCTCAAAATCGTAGCACAGATACTCCGGGGGCAGACCATTGCAGATAACCTGCATCTCACGATCAATCCGGGCTCGAGGCAAGTCGTGGAGCACCTTATTGAGAACGGTGAGCTGCGGTACCTTGTAACGGCGGGTGCACGGCTACTGGAAAATGCGTGCGGTCCGTGCATAGGCATGGGAGCCGCGCCGCCCTCTCATGGTACCTCGATACGAACCTTTAACCGGAACTTTGAGGGCAGGAGTGGAACAAAGGACGCAGAGGTATTCCTTGTGAGCCCTGAAGTCGCGGCAGCCACTGCAATCAAGGGCGTTCTCACCGATCCGCGGGATCTTGGAAAGTATCCACAAATCGAGCTGCCTCAGCGGTTTATCATTAATGACAACCTGGTTATACCCCCGCTGCCACCAGAGGAGGCCGCCCGGGTAGAGATCATCAGGGGCCCAAATATCAAGCCATTACCCGATTTCCATCCGTTGCCCGATACGCTGGGGGGAGAAGTACTCATCAAGGTTGGGGATAATATCACCACGGATCATATCATGCCTGCAGGCGCGAAAATCCTCCCGCTGAGGAGCAATATACCTGCGATCTCGAAGTATGTTTTTGACGTGGTCGATCCTGATTTCCCCGCACGGGCTTCTGAAAAAGGCGGCGGATTCATACTAGGCGGCGAGAACTACGGCCAGGGATCGAGCAGAGAGCACGCAGCACTCGCACCAAAGTATTTGGGCGTTAAGGCGGTCATTGTCAAGTCTTTTGCTCGCATCCATTTAGCGAACTTGATAAACTTCGGGATCGTGCCGCTGACATTTAAGGACCCGGTGGATTACGATGGCATAGACGTGGGTGATAATCTCGGGGTTGTTATTGGTGGACTGCGGGACGATGTGAGACTCAGGAATCTGACAAAGGATACTGAAATCGAACTTACTCATGCTCTTTCACCACTTGATGCTGAGATCTTGAAGACCGGGGGTAAACTGCCCTGGGTAAAGGCAAAGGTAGAAAAGAGATAGGAAGGAAGGTGGTAAAAATGGCACAACGAGGTATAAGGGAATACGATGCGAAGCGTATTTTGGCTAACCACATAGAGCGGTTCTCGAACGGGACGGTTAGGTATCGGGGCAGAGTCGCCCTGGTTACACCGGATACGGGCATAGAAGCCTTAAGCGAGGAGAAGCCGTGGCTGAAGACCGAGAAATTGACAGTCAAGCCCGATCAGCTCTTCGGGAAGCGTGGCAAGCACGGACTCTTAGCGGTAAACGTTACGTATGACGAGGCGAAGAAATGGATCGAGGAGAGGATGAACACCACCGTTACGGTGGGTAAAACCAGTGGAAAACTCACGCATTTCCTCGTTCAGCCCTACATAGAGCTGGCGAAGGAATATTATCTGACCTTCGCAGGTCATCGTGACGGCGATTATATCCATTTCTCGACCGCGGGCGGCGTAGATATCGAGGCTAACTGGGATAAGGTCACTACCATCAACATACCCATCGACGCGAAGATCGCGGATGTTGACCTCTCGCCCATTCTCAAAGGTGTGAGCGGTTCGGAGAAAGAGCAATTCAAGAACCTCGTCACCGCGCTATTCCACCTTTACCGCGAGCTCCAATTTGGGTTCCTGGAGTTTAATCCATTCACCTTCAAGGACGGCGAATTCCTTCCGGTAGATACGGTAGCTCGGTTGGACGATACCGCCCATTTCATCTGCTCAGAGGCATGGGGTGAGATCGAGTTCCCCGTGCCCTTCGGCCGCGAATTAAGGCTTGAGGAGCGATACATAAAGGAACTGGATGAGAAGAGCGGGGCCTCATTGAAACTCACCATATTAAATCCCCGGGGTAGAGTGTGGACTATGGTAGCCGGAGGCGGGGCGAGTGTGATCTATGCAGACACCGTTGTGGACCTTGCGTTTGGTGATGAGTTGGCAAACTACGGCGAGTACAGTGGTGATCCAAGCACCGATGAGACCTACGAGTATGCAAAGACACTACTCGATTTGATGACCAAGGATAAGTCTGCGGGGTGCAAAGTGCTCATTATAGGCGGTGGAATAGCGAACTTCACGGATGTGGCAAAGACCTTTGATGGGATAATCTATGCGCTTGAGGATTATGCTGAACGGCTCAAAGAACAGGGTATAAAGATATATGTACGTCGTGGTGGGCCCAATTATGAGGTAGGCCTGGCAAAGATTCGTGAAGTGGGCCGGAGATTGGGCCTGGACATGGAGGTCCATGGACCTGACATGCACATGACAAGAGTGGTTAATATCGCACTCGAAAATCTGAAGGGAGGTATGTGAAGATGGTCAAACCTGATTATGTATTGTTTGATAGGGATACAACAGCGATTATATTCGGTAACCAGCAAGCGGCTGTTCAGAGGATGCTGGATTTTGACTACCTCTCGGGAAGAGAGAAACCATCCGTGGTAGCAGTTATAAATCCCACCGGCGGCAACAAAGGCTTGATGACGGTGTTCTTCGGCGGCAAGGAGATATTGATACCGGTGTACAACACTCTCGGGACTGCAGTGGAGAGGCATCCCGAGGCAGATGTGGTCATCAACTTCGCCTCCTTCCGGTCAGCCTACAACGTTTCTATCGAGGCGCTGAACTACCCGACCATTAAGACGCTGGTCATTATTGCTGAGGGTATACCGGAAAGGCAGACACGGGAGCTTATTGCTTTAAGTAAGAAACTGGGCAAGTGGGTCATCGGCCCTGCCACGGTAGGAGGTTTTGTGCCCGGCGCCTTCAAAATAGGCAATGCCGGGGGCGCCATGTCCAACCTTCTCATGTCAAAACTCTACCGACCCGGAAGCGTTGGGTTCGTCTCGAAGTCGGGTGGTATGCTGAACGAGATAACGAATATGATCTCCCTGAATTCAGACGGCGTTTATGAGGGGATCGCGACCGGTGGGGATAAGTATCCAGGAACAACCCTCATCGAGCACCTGCTCCGCTACGAGGCCAATCCGAGCATAAAGATGATGGTAGTCCTCGGCGAGGTAGGTGGTACCGAGGAGTATGAGATTGCGGATGCACTAAAGGCCGGCAAAATAACGAAGCCGGTGATCGCATGGGTTTCCGGCACATGCGTAAAGGTCTTTCCGAGCGAGGTGCAGTTTGGACATGCGGGCGCTATGGCCCGGGGTGCGGCAGAGACCGCAGACGCCAAGAATGCAGCACTTAAGGAGGCTGGAGCCTATGTCCCCACTTCATACGATGACCTCGGTGAACTTATACGCAGGGTGTATGAGGACCTCAAGGCCACGGGTGAGATAGAGGAGAAGGTCGAGGTGGGGCCGCAGGAAATACCGGCGGATTATAACCCCAGGACCATGAGAAGGCCCACCAATATTATGAGCACCATCTCGGATGACCGGGGCGAGGAACTTCTCTATGCGGGCGTACCCATAAGCAAAGTGATAAAAGAGGGGTATGGCGTGGGTGATGTTATCTCATTGTTGTGGTTCAAGAAGCGGTTGCCGAAATATGTCACGGAGTTCTTAGAACTCGCGGTAAAGATAACCGCAGACCACGGTCCCTGTGTGAGTGCGGCACATAATACCATTGTGACTGCTACGGCAGGCAAGGACCTCACCGCAGCAGTGGCATCGGGTGTATTGACCATTGGTCCGAGATTTGGTGGTGCGATAGATGATGCTGCTCAATACTTCAAGAATGCCCTGGACAGAGGTCTCACGCCCAAGCAGTTTGTGGACGAGATGAAGGCGATGGGGATAAATATACCCGGGATCGGCCACCGGGTGAAGAGCGTACAGAACCCTGACATGCGTGTAAAGCTCCTTGAAGAATGGGCTTCTAAGAATCTTCCAACGCATGAGATGCTGGACTTTGCACTCGAGGTTGAGGAGCTAACAACGGCCAAGCGGAACAATCTCATATTGAATGTGGATGGATGCATCGGCATCCTCTTCGTTGATATCCTGCGCTCGACGGGGATCTATTCAGAGGCGGAAATAGACGAGATCATTGCCATGGGCACGCTCAATGGCATCTTCGTCTTAGGGCGGACGATCGGTATGATCGGGCACTACCTCGATCAGAAACGCCTCCACGCCAGGCTCTACAGGCATCCCTGGGACGATGTGCTCTACATGTTACCACGCGAGGATGCGGTCTTGAAATACAGGGAAGAGGAATAGAAGAGAGGAGAAGAAAGATGCCAGGTAAGATCCAGATGAAGACCCCCTTGGTAGAGATAGATGGGGACGAGATGGCGAGGGTGATGTGGGGTATGGTGAAGGAAAGGCTCGTTCTCCCCTACATCGACCTCAAAACTGAATATTACGACCTCGCGCTTCAGAAGAGGGACGAGACCGATGATCAGATAACCCTAGATGCGGCAGAGGCGATCAAGCGGTATGGTGTGGGCGTCAAGTGTGCCACGATAACCCCAAATGCTGCACAGGTAAAGGAATATAACCTGAAGCAGGAGTGGAAGAGCCCCAATGGGACGATCAGAGCGATACTGGATGGTACTGTCTTCAGGAAGCCGATACTGGTAACGAACATAAAACCCGCAGTGAAGAACTGGAAAAAGCCAATCATTGTGGGAAGGCATGCATACGGCGATGTTTACAAGAACGTGGAGTATCGGGTTGAGGGGCCCGGGAAGGCTGAGCTTCTATTCACGAACGAGCGCGGCGAAGAAGTGAGGCACACGATACAAAAGTTCAATGGACCGGGCATAATACAGGGCATACACAACCTTGATGCCTCGATAAAGAGCTTTGCCGAGGCGTGCTTCTCATACGCCTTAGACCAGAAAGTGGATCTCTGGTTCGCCGCAAAGGACACGATATCCAAGACCTATGACAATAACTTCAAGGGGATATTCGAGGAGACCTACGAAGCGAAGTACAAAGGGCGGTTTGAAAAGGCAGGGATAACCTACTTCTACACGTTGATCGACGATGCCGTGGCGAGGATAATAAACTCGGAGGGTGGCATGCTCTGGGCACTGAAGAACTATGACGGCGACGTGATGTCAGATATGCTCGCCTCTGCGTTCGGGAGTCTCGCTATGATGACCTCGGTCTTAGTATCACCCCAAGGCTCTTTCGAGTATGAATCTGCTCATGGCACGGTACAGAAGCATTACGCCCGATACCTCAGAGGTGAGAAGACCTCGACCAACCCTGTGGCACTCATATTTGCCTGGAGTGGTGCATTGAGAAAGCGTGGCGAGCTCGACGATATTCCTGAGCTTGAAGCGTTTGCGGATAAACTCGAAGCCGCCGCGGTAAAGACGATAGAAGAGGGTATAATGACCGGCGACCTCGCGAAACTGGCTGAACCACCCGCAGCGAAGATCGTTTATACCGAGGAGTTCATTGATGAGGTTGCCATGCGTTTAGGCGCGGGGTACTGAGATACATACATACATACATACATACATACATACATACGAGTTCTGACCGCTTTATTCAAGCTCTTCTCCCCGGTTTGCGTTTATAACCCCGGGGTGATCGCACCTATCATACAATTCTGAATTAAGGAAAGATATTACATGCGATTACGACCCTCTTCATTCCCACTGAGTACCACATACTCCCCATTTATGCTAACGTATGTACAACGCTTCTCAAATCATTTTTTAAGCATGCCATTCCGAAAAAAGAAGGGATAAAAAGAGATGAAGGGGTAATTCAGGCTGGGGAGTTGAAGATGAGGGGGGTTACGAGTACCCTTGAGGGCGTGAATACTGGAAAGGAAGAAGAATGGAAGAAAGTTAAACTAAAAGAAGTCATCAAGAATCCCGAATTCATAGGTAAGACCGTTCGATTAGGGGAACGGGTTTTTGAAGTGAAAGGAGTGTTATCTGAGTAGGAAGAAGGATTACGTAAGCACCGGCAAGCGAGGCTAATAGCTCGGAAATGCCCGTTCCCATTCCAAGCACAACAGCCAGCAGCACAATTGGAAGTTCATCTCGCTAAATGTCCAATATTCCCCCTCGCACAGGCCTTTATTTGCTCACGCTCACCTAACCACACTATCAGGCCTCCCTCTTCAGGACCGTTTCCGGTGCGGCTGATGCTGCTCGCAAGATGCTCAGCCGTCCTTCACGGAGCTGCTCAGAATTGCAGAGGGTGGTGCGCTGAGAAGGTCGTATAGGGAGAGATACACCATGAATAGAGACAGCTCATCAGGTGATGGGGGCGGTTATAAGTATTCAAGTAATGAAATCAATAAGTGAAAAGATGCCCGAACGGCAAAAAAGGAGGTCCTAAAATAAAATGAGATTACGCGACTTCAAAAAAGAGCTTAAATCAACGGTAAAATCCCTGTCACCGGCAATAGCGCTGCTCTTTTCCTTTCAGATAGTTTTTATTCGAATGCCGCTTTCAGAGTTTATCCCGATAGTCATAGGATTACTCTTTACGGTATCTGGTTTTGTACTCTTTGTCCAGGGTGCAAAGCTCGGACTTCTACCGATTGGTGAACGGGTCGGTACTTCGTTGATAGAGCGGCGTGCTCTTTCTATGATATTGCTCTTCGGATTTCTTTTAGGCGTGGTGCTCACCATATCAGAGCCCGATGTAAGGTTATTGGCATATCAGATCGAAACGGTGATGGTATCCGGCATTTCCCGTGGTGAGATCATCTCTGTAACCGCACTGGGTCTGGGGATATTTGCTCTTATCGCCCTTATCAGGATCGTGTTTGATACACCCATCCATTACATCCTCGTTCCGGGCTACCTCATCTGCTTGATATTGGTACTCATCGCGCCGGAGGAGTTTCTGGTCACCGCCTTTGATATGGGCGCTGTGACTACTGGTCCAATGACTGTTCCCTTTTTGATAGCCCTCGGAATAGGAATGGCGTCCGTTCTTGGCGGGAGGACCCGGCTCAAGGCAGGGTTTGGCATTATGGCGGTTGGTTCCATAGGACCGATCATGGCCATCTTACTATGGGGTATCATCAGGGGGTGGCTATGATCGAAACGGCACTCGAAGTAATTGGAGCTATAACACCGGTACTGGTTTTAATCCTCTTCTTTCAGATCGTTGTGCTGAGAAAGATACCTCCGGACATCAAAAATATGCTCTTTGGAGTTGTGATGACGGTTTTCGGATTCTTCCTGTTTCTTCTGGGTGCAAAGATGAGTCTACTACCTATGGGAGAGAGGATTGGCGCTTTTCTCTCCGGGTGTGATATAGTGTGGGTGGCTCTATTCACCCTTGTATTTGGGATTATCTGTATCTTTGCCGAGCCTGCGGTTAATATTCTGGCATACGAGATAGATGAAGCTTCATCAGGCTCTATACGCAAAAGTTACATCATTCCCACCATCGCGGTAGGGGTTGGATTTGCTCTGGTCTTCGGGACGTTACGGATTTACCATGAGCTCTCCCTTGCCTATATCCTGATACCGGGTTATATACTCATACTTCTGTTAACCCGCATTACACCAGAGGATTTTGTTCCGATCGCATACGATGCCGGTGCGGTGGCTACCGGGCCTGTTGCAGTAACCTTTGCCCTGCCGATGATGACCGGTATGGCTATTGGCTTATGGGGTAGTGGAGCCGGGATTTTGGGGCTTGGAACGGTGGGAATAATTGCCATGTGTCCAATAATCTTTATACTCTCCTTAGGTATTATCTTTAAGAGCAGGAAGAAGAAGAGAAATGCTTAGCGAGAGCAGGTTTCAGTTAATCGTTGTAGTTGTTGAAACCGGGCGCGCGAGTGCCATAATGGAAGCGGCGAGAGCGGCAGGTGCAGAAGGCGGTACGATACTTCATGGTAGGGGGGTCGGCATACATGAACATAGTAAGTTTTTTGGCATTCCAATCGAGCCGGAAAAAGAGATACTTATGATCCTGATCGAGAAGACCCATACCGAGGTCGTGCTTGAAGCGGTGGTGATGGCTGGGGAATTGAATGAACCAGGCAAAGGAATTGCTTTTGTGCTGGATGTCTCTGAGGTTGAGGGAATTGTCCACATGGGCACGATAGTATCCTCTTTTAGGGAATAGTTTGCATCTTGCGGTAACCTTCCAGACACCGACCAGCGGGAGCAAGAATACTCAACGTCTTCACGCTTTATGGATGGATGTATGGATGGATGGTGAGCATCGCCCCAGTCAGAACGCTTCCGACACGCCGTGCTTCTTCTGAGGTCAGCCTTGTAACCGATGGCTTCTCAGCACCGGCTTCTAAGATAGAGGGCTCTATTTCACCGGTCGTCACGAATATAACCGCTACTTTATCCCTCTTGGGACGTTCTATCGCATACTTCGTGCTATCTCGGGAAGTTCGGAAATTCGCATGAGGTTATCACCGATTTTCTATTACGATTGTATGCTTCATCAGATTTACTTCCTTGATCCTTCCTTTTATCTCGCGTCTCTCGCCCAATATCCCGGTGAGTGTGATATCCTCTCCATCAACCTCGACATGAACCACCTCTTCCATCAGTAATTCTCTTCTCCTTTCTTGTTCTATAAATACACTCGATTCGCACATGGTTTTGATTCCCCGTCGTTATTCTTTACTTCATTACACCTTTTCCTTTGTCATGAGCGCTTATATTTTTGTCGTTCTCATTTTTGCTCATTAAAAACTTTTTTATGTTAAAAATTTTAATAGCACGGTAAGGAGTGGAAAAATGAGAAGTTATGCGTTGAAATTGGATGAAGCGAAGAGCCTCGCAGATATCTTTGAGATTGTAAAAGAAGGGGTTAGAAAAGTTATGAATACGGGCCGGGCAGGATTAACCTTAGGATTGGCTGAGCTGAGTGGAGGCCACAATTGCTGGATAGGAGCCTTCTATCCGGTTGGATCAACTACGATTATCATGAACAAGGCACCTTTGAGAAGGATCGCTGAAACAGAGCCCCGGTTATATAATGCCTATGCCTTTCATGTCTTGCTGCACGAGTACCTCCATTCCCTGGGTTATATCGATGAAGGAGGGGCCAGAAGTTTAGTTTGCTGGATCTCGCAAGAGCTCTTTGGTGAGGATCATGTAGTAACGCAGATGGCCAAGGACATGAGTAAATTCTTGCCAAATCTCACGTATCCTGCTCAGGGCTATATCCCACAAAATCTTGAAGGTTTAGAGATCGAGATGGTAAAAGACTTCGATCGGTCGAGTATAACCTATATTATCTAAAATAAAAGGAGCGCCCATCCCCAAAATTTCTCCTCTGAGCTTATTTCAGTGTGCGAAAAAGAGAAATAAGTCGATAAGATAAGAGAACGAGTATATGATTAGAACGTTTGCAAAATGGAGATAGAAGCGACCTATTGTGAGGCATTTGATGGATTGGTTGCTCGGCTCTGCATAACCGCGAGCGATGAGAGGAGGTTGAAGCGAGCGGCTTACAATGCCACTGCATTGCCATCGACGGTCTTTGGCGAATCGGAAGGTGGGATAGAGCGGTGGTTGAAGGAGCGAGAAACGCCCGACGGGAGAGAAGGAGCACTGATTCAAGTATGGGTGAACTATGCTGAAGGTGCCCCGAAGAAGCTTGAATACGAATTATCGAAACGGATAAGGCAAGGGGTACTCGTCGTGCCCACGACCTCGGTCTTCAACGCGCTCGATTTGCCCGCGAGGATTGATACCATGGCTCGAATAGGGCATTGCGGCGATGGCTACGAGACCGTCGAGCAGCGGTTTGGAAGGGAAGTGATCGTGGTACCGATAATGATGGGCGAATTTGTGCTCGAGCGGTATGTGAGCTATAAGAAGGGTGTGATGGGCGGGAACCTCTGGTTCTTGTGCGAGAGTGTAGCGTCCGCCTTAGAAGCGGGTGAAAGGGCACTTGCCGCAATAAGCGATGTAGCGGGGGTGATTACGCCCTTTGGTATCTGCGCAGCGGGCTCTAAACCTGAAACGAAGTATCCGGAGATAGGCCCCACGACCAATCACCTCTATTGCCCCACGTTAAAGCGGAGAATAAACGGATCGAAGGTTCCCGGCGGTGTAACCTGTATTCCCGAGATCGTTATAAATGGCGTTTCTCTTGAGTCGGTAAAAGAAGCGATGAGAGCAGCGATGGAGCGCGTCCGAGATGTTAAAGGAGTGGTGAAGATCTCAGCAGGGAATTACGGTGGTAAATTAGGGCGCTATAAGATCTTTTTGAATGAGCTTCTGGGATGAGTTCTGCCCTCGCCACGCGCAGAAGAAAGAGGCTGTCCTGTACCTGAAGAGCTTATTTTCCACGAAGAGAAGTTAATTAAAAAACCTTTTAAATAACTGATAGGAAGAGTAGAAGATAGTGCTGAATGACGAGTGCCACGTGCCGCCGTAACTCAGTTGGTAGAGTGCCCGGCTGTTAACCGGATTGTCACAGGTTCGAGTCCTGTCGGCGGCGTTGCGGCTCCGCTCCAACCAACGCTTTATCGTTGGGTAGCCGTGATGTGCTTTGAACAGGTGTTCTTTCTACTTACTGTCTTTTAAATGGCAGACCCATAACATCTATCTTTGCCAAAAAAATTTGCGTATTCAAAAAAGCAAGAAGAGGGGATGGCTCACCCGCCAAAGCAAAGAGAGGAGTTTGAAAGATGGGTGTGGCTACGGATACTCACGACGTTGTGAGAAAGGGGAAGAAAGAAAGATGGAAGAAGGTTAAACTGAAAGAAGTCTTGAGCAATCCCAAATTCGTAGGTAAGACCATTCGATTAGGAGATAGGATTTTTGAAGTGAAAGGAGTGATGAAAGAGTAGGAATAAATTAGATCGAATCGAAGAAAGAGTCGTTGCACGAGAAGTTCTTAAGCGTTTATTTGCCATTTATACATACCTGCTCAAAATTAAGAGCTAAAAGGGAGGTGAAAGAGAATGGTAAAGGTGTTTACACTGGTAAGCGCCGAGGTGGGCAAAGCAAAAGAAGTGCTGAGTGGGCTTAAGAAGACCGGCCTGGAAGTGTATCCTTTGTTTGGTGAGTACGATTTCATCGTGCTAGCAGAAACGGTGGATCTCAAAACAGCGACCGCAACGATACTCGAGAAGATCCAAGCCGTCAAGGGAGTGACCAGAACAAGGACTCTGGTGGGCGCCGAGATTTGACGTGACGTAAACCGTGAACCGTTAACCAGGGGGTACGGGCTCTTTCCTGCCCTCTGTCAATTTTTTTCGCATCGCATCGGTGCTTCAGCAAAGATACCACGATAAATCAGCGTGCGGTGGATTGAGGGCTAAATTCCTGCATCCCTCACATAACTACGCTAACCAGAAGAATCATGAGGACTTTTGCAGTAATACTACTCAGATACATTAGGGCGGTTATTTTCATACCGAGCTTTCCAAACAACGAGATATTCGTGGAGAGACTGTATTTCAGATATACCAGTGTTATCACCAGGATACTTCCGATAAGTAGAGTTATGAGAGCTTGTTTTGGGGTTATCACGTCTTTTGCAAGCAGCGCGGCGACAATAGCGTAGCCTGCGGAGAAATGAGCTAAATCTGCAATGAGCGCGGTTATCACCTCCCCGGGTAGATCGAATACCCGCAGAAGGGGGTCGAAGAGGAGACTGATAGAGTTCATAATGCCACGGGTGAAGAGGAGATCGATGACCAGGAATGCCACCACCATTATGGGAAGTATCCGTAGTAACGTGGTACCCGATTTTTTCAGTGCCGTCTTCAGCTTTTGAGTATAGGATGTTCCCGTGGCATCCACCGCGATCTCTTCTTCGCTGTACGTTAGTGGCGGAAAGCTGACTCTGGCATAGATGAAAGCGGCAAAGGACTGGAGAAACGCGGCGAGAAACCTAAGCGCAATGTAGATGCTCCCGATGAAAGGACCTAAGAGTACGAGTGCAATAGGCGCATGGACTCTGAAGAGTGATTCACCAACGACCACCGGAAAGGTGCTCATCAGCAACGTGAGTATCGTCTCCTTATCACCAATTTTACCCTCGTGATAGAACCCCGCCAAGGTCGATTTCCCCGCGGTGGGATTGAAGAAGGACGCGAAGAGCGAGACTGCACCTTCCTTCGGGAGATTCGAGGCACGGCAGAAGGGTCTCATGAGCGGTGATGCTTTTCTCATCAGATCGCTTTCGAGCACGATGTTCGCACCGATCACCCCCGCGGTAATGAGAAGTACCGCTTTGATGAGATAAATCGCGGTGTTCATGGCTTAGTACAGTACAAGGGTATCATTCCACGAGAATATCTAATGTGGAGTAATAGATCGATCGTACTCACACCTCTACCCGGATTTGTTTTGTGCTTCGCTCTGCACGCTTACTCCACCGCCGGTAATCCTTCAAGTTCCATGCACCCGCCTTCTTCAGGTCGGGGATCCCACATGCCGGTTCGCTGTCCGAGGAATGGCATTGTAAACAATTCCCATCACAACCGGTAACAGGTTCAAACCGCTTCCCATCACCGGGTCTTACATAAATCGGTATATTAATACCCTCGCAATTGTAAGAGCTCATAAACTCCTTATTCAACCCTACCACCTTCTTCACACCGAGCGACTCGAACTCCATACAGAGCCCCATCGTCACGTTATGCTCCGCACAAATCTCGCGCACCATTCTAAACAACTTTCTCCGGTAGTCTATGGATGCGTGAAGACGCCCACTGAGCTCTTCGGTATACACGTGGTTCAGTATCCGTTTCGGAATTCCAACCCTTTTTGCCAGTTCATCACCTATTTCATGCTTCAACGTCTTCGGAATATCCATACAACTCGCTATGATGTGTCCCGCACCGGCATCAACCACTTTCCGCACCAATTCTTCCAGTTCTTCTCGTTCATCCGTCACGTAGGGGATTATTGGGTCAATTCGGCAGACGGCGAACTTATCCTCATTGGCAAGCCGTTCGATATTTCGCACCAGTTCGCCGGTTGATGCACCACCAGCCATCAGTCGCTCTCGTTTATCTTCATCCAGCGTGAGAATAGAGACTTCGGCAAAGGCGTGCTCTTGTTTTTTCATCAATTTTAATGCTGGTTCGCTTATCCTCCCTTTTGTGGTGAGCTTGACCGGGATATTGCGATCGACAAACTCCTTTATTATCTTCTCGCTCAACTGGTATCGTTCATTTATCGGCTGGAAGGGGTCGGTAACCGGAGAGAGATACCCGCAGCTTGCGATGGTGAGCCCGTCCAGTTGCCGCGCGACTTTGATATCAAAATCCTTGAATACCGCAATGATCCCGTTCTCTCGAAAGAGCCTGAAATAGCCACCTAACGCATGTGAATAACAGAAGAGGCAGTTATGGCTGCACCCGTTATAGGGGTTTATCAAAAGCTTCTCGGCGGTGCATTCTCTATTTCCATCAGGTTCAACGCCGTTCCACCAGCCGTGTAACTCTTTATTCGAATCAACCAGGATATGGGGTACCGGGGTTTGTATAACCTCAAATTCCCTGGTTCTTCGTCCAAATTGAATGGTTATCGGGGTGGATTGGTTAGCCATATCTTACAGAGCGTACCCGTGCTATTTATAGGTAAAAACGAACCTACAGGGGGGGTCTTACTCCGAGGGTCAAATCGAGGTTTAAGAGTTCGCCTTCCCGGATTATTTTAAACGAGACGGTATCGCCGGGCTTCTTGGTTCGTTCGATATATACAATCGCATCGATAAGTTTTCTCACCTCGACCTCATCAACGCCGATGATGACATCCCCTCCGATCGTAACCGTTCTTCCGCCTACCGTGGTCGTTTGAGTGGCTGCTTTGATACCTGCTGCCTCAGCAGGGCTGTCTGGACTCACATAGACGACCATCGTGCCTTTCGTAATGGTAAGACCCATAGCCGCGGCGATATCAGGATCAATATTCACCGAGGAGATGCCAATCCAGGGATGCGTATATTGACCCGTTTGAATGAGTTGCGGGACTTCACGGATCACGGTATCTGACGGGATAGCGAATCCAACTCCAACGGACCCGATAATTATGGCAGTATTGACGCCGACCACTTCACCACGCGTATTCATAAGAGGGCCCCCCGAATTACCAGGATTTATCGCGGCATCAACCTGGATCACATCCACCATTTTATAGTTGCCCGGAGCGTCAAGCTCCCGGCCCAGTTGACTTACAATGCCAAGACTCATCGAATTGCTCAAGCCAAATGGGTTTCCGATGGCCATGACGCTTTCGCCAACCAGAAGCTCAGATGAGCTCCCTAAGGGGAGAGGATGAAGCAGCTCAGCCGGTCCTTCTACCCGAATAACCGCGAGGTCACTGTACGGGTCAGCCCCCACAAGTTCAGCGGGCAAGATCGTTCCATCGCTGAACGTAACATCTATCGCATCCGCACCCTCAATCACATGGTTGTTCGTGATGATGTGCCCTTCGCCATCGTAAATGAACCCAGAGCCGCTGGAAAAGGGCTCTAAACCGTAGAGGGTCTGCCACTTAGCCGTAACCAGGATGACGGATTCTTTTGAGAACTCGTAAATCTGAACCGGAGTCATGCTGGTTGGAGGTTGACTTCCATTCAACCCGGTAAGCTGTTCGAGATGAGACCTCAGACTTTGGAGCGATGCTTCAAGGCTCTCATGGTCTGAGATGATTGAATCCTGTTTATTGTGAAGTTCTGCGAAGTTTTGCTGAACGCTTATAAGTAGGTAAGAGAACAGCCCTACTTGGGCTATGAGAATCACTATCAGCGCAATCGAGAGATACATCCACCTGCTTTGAGGTTTGGGCTCTGCTGCCATTTTAGGTTCATCACGCTCGCTCGCCAGCCAGCTCAGCGAACTCCTTCAAAAGCACGTTAGTTATGTATAAAGGATGAAGGTTATACTATAAATATTCTTTTGTTTGAGTTCAATGCTCACCGCAACGTCTAACTTACTTCACCCTATTTTACCAGTTGCAGTTTAATGATAACCCCTTTATCTACCACGGTTCTTTGAGAGAAGCGTATTTCAGGTGAGGAGAGAATCTCGTCAATCTCTCGCCGGGTTAGAGAGGAATGAGCCCTCACGAGGTTGAGGAACACGAGAGCTAAGAACCAGCCATATCTTCTTCTGAACTGCGCGTTTACTTCTTTCGTGGTGTCCCGCCTCGCGTCATAAATCCATGCTTCGCCATTCGCTTTAAGAACACGATTAATCTCCTTGAGGCATTCAGAAGGTCTTGACCAGTGATGCAAGCTGAGCGTCTCGCAATCAATGAGTATACCCGGGCGCCGGGGTTCGGGATGCTCTCGATTTTAACCCTTCGTTTCATGGTTCGAGCTCGTAACCCGGTTTTTTCACCGCTTCTTTCATACCCTTTCGGTTTCAGCCTCACGGGTATGTCAAAAAAATCTTTAATATATTGCGCTTATTTTTAGTAAAGCTGAAAAGATTTTTATAATTTCCCCTGTTTTAGTAATGGGTGGGTAGTGGGGTTAAAAAATGTTCATGGTGGATAAAGACATGCAGATTTTGCGTGTTATAGCTAATTCATCGTCACAAACGATCGCTCACGAGCACATCTTCCTGGAAGCGAGGAAGACGTCAGGTATGGAGGAGGACCAGGTCGAGGAATCCTTAAAGACCCTCGAATTGAATGGTTTGGTAGGAAGGCGGGGCGATTTGTATTATACGACGACGAAAGGGAGCATAATTGCCAGGAAGGGGATGTCATTATGACGATGGAGCTTGTCACCTATTTAGGAAGCAACTATCCGTACTTCATGGTTTTTCTCTTGATACTCTTCGTCTGGGATTTAATCGATCTGTACGTTGACCGTAAAAATTATCGGTTCTTGCGAATGCAGACATTCTGGGTTTATTACTTAGCACGCGGGTTTTTTGGGATTATCGTTATGGAGCTGGTGTGGACGTTAAACCTGGTTGCGTTAACGAATAAATACCTCTTTGCCACGGTCACTCCGTTTCTCTTTACCACCTTCTTGCAGAATTTAGTTGTTGCGATCGGAGGACAGGAGATAAATATTCGAGATGTCTTTCTGAAATTCAGGGATTCGATCTTGGAGAGCCTTGCATCTGCCCTTAATATAGAACGGAGTGAAGCGAAATCGCTGTTATCCAACTCACACATAAGCATAGATAGTTTACGAGAGGAATGCCGTATTGTACTGGGTAAGAAGGATTTTGAGAAGTTTGAATCGACCTTGAATGAAGCGAATGCAAAAGATCTCACCCTGGAGTATATCGATAAAATAGTTAACCATCTCCCACCAGATGAAGTAAACAGGTATGTAAAGAACATAATTAAGCGCTATACCAAGAAATGAGCGGGTAGGATGTTAATCAAAGACTCCAGCGGGTTGTATAAGAACTTTATCGCCTCTTTTCGCTTTTCGTCGATTACATCGTTAGCAAAGGTTTTTAACACTGAAATTACATTTTAAGGATATCACGTGGAGAAATGGAAGAGAGGTATAAAGAGCGGATTGTCATCGACCCGAGAATTATGGTTGGTAAACCGGTGATTAAAGGGACGAGGATACCTGTAGATGCAATTATAAGAAGATTAGCAGAAGGGATGACGGTAAAAGAAATACTTGAGGAGTATCCAAACCTCACCCGGGAAGATATAACTGCTGCTTTAGAAAAAAAAGATTCAGTGAGGATTAGAACCATAGATTGAAAGACGATTTTTTATCAAGGATCTTATATATTATCTCGTTGATCATTTTAGCACCAACATAGCCTTTTGTGTTACCAACCCTTCAATTACATGAACATAGAGGAGAATACGAATTTTAATCAAAGACTCCAGCGGGGTGTATAAGAACCTCCAGCTTCTCCGGGTGTTTCAAGAGTTCATACATCGCTCCGTCGGTGCCCAGTTCGAGCTCCGCGGGTGTTGCGTACCTGATAGCCGGCACCTCATCGTATCGTTCGTTCTTGATGAACTCGCCGGTTGTCAGTTCGAAATAGGCCGCACCGCCCTTGTGCTTTATCGGCTCGTAGATCGAGGAGAATGCCCGGGCAACCCAGTTCGCCATCTTCAAGGTCGATTCCGAGGGGTTTATCGTGACGTGCCCGTAATTCGGCGGTATGAGCACCTTATCACCTCTTCTCGCTTCGACCAGAACGACATCGGTTATCGTTTCGACGTGGCGTTCCTCAGACCTCCGCTGCAGGAGATAATGTGCTTCACCTTCCTGTACCTCATACAGCTCCGGGTAGGTGAGGTTAGAACCCGGGAGATAGGGATGATAATGGCCCGCGGTTTTAACAAATTCCACGCCGAGCGTATTCGGCGGAATAATCGTGATGTCGTACCTCAGCCCTCGTTCCTCTATCAGCTTCGCGTCCGCTGCGTTCTTTGCTACATCCCTGAACATGTAATACAGTTCCATATCCATGTTCGCACGCGCTAAAAACTGCTGGTCATATATGACCTCCTTCATATCCCCTAATTTCCTCACGTCGGGAAAAAATGTTCTTTTTCCGAAGGTTAACTCATTCCACGGCATTTCTTGTTCTACGCTACGTTACATCATCTTATTCCGTACTTAAATAGGTAGCCAGAAATCAAACGAACAGTAGGTGAACCTGTTGTTTGTCGATGTGGATAAGAAAGAGGTGAAGAAATGTTGAAAGATGGATAATAAATGCCCCATTTTGATTCCCCCATTTTATAAGCAGATGTTGGAACCGATGATGGGAATCTTAAGGCACTTTAGGACCGGGATGGGGGCGAAGCTATGAGTTTAAATATGAGTCATACTAAAATATAACTAGTGGTATGAATGATACGGGAAGAGATGAAGATTGGGCGAAAAGGGCAGGTGGTCATTCCAAAGATGTTCAGGAAGGCTATGAGCATTGTTCCAGGCTCAAAAGTTATTTTTGAGCTCAGAGAAGAGGGGATTCTAATAATAAAGCCTACGCTTAAAACCGAAAAAGTTTTTGAAAAGATTGCAAAGGCAAAGGCGGGGAAAACTGTGGAGTATCTTCACCCGCATGAAGCCTATGAGGGCGAGCTAGAGGAGCGATTTGAAGAGACGAGAAGATGAGATACCTTGATGCAAACGTCTTCATTTATGCCGCTCTGTATGAGGGTGAAGAAGGTGATAAAGCTAGAAAATTGATAAAAGAGGTTAGAGAAGGAGAAGAGGTCGCTTTTACTTCTGCTTTGACGTTTGATGAATTCTTTTGGATAGTTAAAAAAGAACGTGGTTTTGATTCCGCTTTGGAGGCTGGAAAAGCTCTTCTGGAGATGCCGAATTTGACCTTTCTGGATGTTGATGATACGGTACTCTGGCAAGCTTATAACTTTATTAAGAGATATAAATTGAATCCGAGAGATGCTATCCATCTATCATGCGCCTTTGTCCATGGAATTTTTACCATAATCTCAGAGGATGAGGATTTTGATAAGGTTAAGGAAGTGGAACGGAAAAGATTAGAGGATGTATGAGGAATTTGTGTTATTCACGATATCAGAGGAGTTTGAAAAGGAAATACTACTGACCAGAGCAAATAAATGAAAGCACTTGAAGAAGAAGGGAAAGAGGAATTAATTGAGATAAGCAAGCGTGCACTTGAAAAGATTGGGGAACGATTGGGGATAGACTATGCGATTATATTCGGCTCTGCAGTTAGAGGGGCAGTTACAGCGGAAAGCGATGTGGACTTCGGCGTGAAATTCAAAGAGATTGGGAAATCGACGGATTTGCTGAAGAAGATAGCGGGAATAAAAGACGCGGTTGAAGAGAAATTGAAGCGTGATGTGGATATAGTAATCATGAATGGAGCGAGTTTGGGGCTGTGTTATGAAATCTTCTCAGAGGGCGAAGTGGTATTTATCTCTAATGAAGAGCGGTTCTTCGAGGAGAAGATAAAGGTGGTAACGCTCTACCTCGATTTTAAGTATTATTTGGAAAGGCATTGGGAAGAGAAGATGGAGAAGGTGCTGTATGGTGAGTGAGAGCACATTGAGGCGTGTGGAGCGATTCGAGAAGGGATTAGAACTGCTTGAAGAAGTTGCGCAGGTGAGGATTGAAGAATATTCCGATGATTTGAGGTTACAATCCATTTCCGAAAGGAATTTGCAGGTCTGTATAGAAACGATCACCGATCTGGCAAATGTGATAATAGCGAAAAAAGGGTTGAGGGTGCCTTCGACGTATAAAGATACCATGAAGGTGCTCCAGGAGGATGGTATTTTGAGCAAGAAATTGGCACAAGAGCTTGAAGAACTGGTCGGGTTGAGAAATATCATTGTGCATGCCTATGCAGATATCAAGGCGGAGATGATACATGAGAATATAGAGTTTTTCATAAATCTTTTAAAGGAAGGGTTGAAGGGGTTGCTGGCGTTTTGCAAAAGGAATGCGATCGATCCGTAACATCGTCTTCAGCGTAACAACCCCCGTTCCTTCATCCGTCTCCGTATGTATGAGTAGATCTTTAGATTCTCATATTCTACGCCTTTCAGTATAGCCGGCGATATGCGCTGCAATTGATGGAGCAGATACTCATGCGCGTAATCCGCTACAATGGCGATATGAAACGATGCCTTATGGTTATACAAATGCTCGACCGCTTTGAGCTGTAGTTCGAACCATTCGCGTGGTCGGTTTGTAATCAGTTCAAAATTCTCGGGCGTGCCAGTTTTGAAGGATACGCGGACATGCAGGTTATGGCATTGTGAGAGCGAATCGACGAATTGTTCATCCTCACCCAGTTTTATACCATTCGTTTCGAGTATAAAGAGGAGCGTTGGGTCTAAACGTTCAACGGTTTGTATAACGACGAGGAGATGCTCTTTGTAGAGCGTCGGTTCGTTGCCACTGATCCTGACTGCACGGAAGCCATGTTCATGGGCGATCTGAACGAGTCGTTCAGCAACCTCTTCAGGCGCGAAGAATCCACCGAACCGCTCTGGATGGATGCGTGTTCGGTAGCTCCAGCAGAATGCGCAGTCCATGTTACAGCCCATGCAGTCTGCAGTTGCGATCCCGCCGTAGAACCGATCGGCGCGGAACCGGTAATATTTCCTTTTGTTGCCTATGCAAATGTCCACTTTGCTTCTAAATTAACGTTTGATTTCACTTTTTATAGAGTTACCACTGTGAACGAAGATAATGGAATAGATAAGCCAATGGGTTGAAGGTGAAATAACAAAACAAAATTTGAATGATGCGAAGTTTTTATACGGAAAAATAAGATTAGGTTATACTGAGGTAAATAGAAGAGGATTTTGAAAAACCTCAAAAACCATCAAAATTTATCCCAAAGATATATAAAGAAGTGAGTGGAAAGAGGAGTAAATCAAAATACTCAGAAGTAGAAAGGGGATATAAAAGGGTTTTAAAATTGATAAATTGGAAAGGCAACGCTGAGGTGGTGAGATGAATGAGCGATTTTAAACGGTT
>JACUTR010000102.1 GCA_014859735.1 Candidatus Methanophagales archaeon
ATTAACTCAACGGCGGAACCAAGGTCGCCGAATTTGTTATACGCAGCGGTTAAATCCTCGTTGGATACAGTGGTCACCGCTCGAATTGCAGCCCAAATACTCGACCAGCCCAGTCGCAGTTCCTGAGCCGAATATTCTGGAAATACCCTGCCCCTGAGCAGGTAACAGACCAGAGGTAATGTCTCCGAGGGTGTCTTTCTCAGCAGCTCTGAAACAAGAGCTATCTTCTCCAGTTTACTCGACGTCCCCCGGACTTGTTCGTAAACCTCGGTGAGGTCTTGTAATAACATTGTGTTAAGTAACCGCGCCTAACGATAAAAGATTTAAGAACTACTGGTTTTTTAAGAAAGAAGGCTATCGAGCTACCCCGGGCTGTGACAATACCTGCGAGGAATGATAATAGAAACGCTGTTAAGACCAGGCGCATAGTATCCTCTAACTACCCCTAACTAAAGAGAATATATGAAGGAATGAATTGTTATACTCTATCAAATTATGGTTAGAAAAATAAAGCGGATTCTGAAGAGTAAAACAACAATGGAAGGCGCAGGGGTGAAACTGAAGCGTGTCTTTGGTACCTGCAGCGAAGAAAATGAGCCCCTCGTTATCGTGGAATCTTAGAGGAGCAAATTCCTACCGGGGAGAAAGAAGGTACGAGGATTAAAGTACTAGCTAGCAGGAAAGCGTGACCACCTGAGGGGCCTGTTCAAGATCTCGTCGTAGATGTAGAATATTTGGACATAATGTTGGAGGCTAAAAACACATTTGAACATACACCGAAGAAGGGCTAACGCGGCAACTCGGTCAAAGCTGCAAGTGGTTTTTATCGAGATTAAAACCTATTTTCACACCATGCATGCCGAAGCGGGAAGAGCGCCCAACATCGTGGTACTGATCCATGAGATGCCAAAAGTATTCTACCGTTCGGCTTCCAACCTGAACCCCTCCTTCATACCAAACCACGCTACATACAGGATCCATCAGATACTCACGATAATCCCACAGAGAAAGATAGTGCCCTCGCTCTTCATGCACAAGCGCAACAAAGAATCTGACCTCAAAAGGGTCAGATGCTTTTCCCGCCAATCCATCGTAGAGCTCAATACTCTTCTCCTCCATTTCGATGCCTAAGTTGAGTATTTCTAACTGCCCGGGGATTTCCTCTTTGGTTATATTCAAGTCCCGTGCATCCTTTGGAAAAACCGCTTTAATCTTTACTACATCTCCTATCGAGGTCACCAATCGTGGCCATTTCTTCTCTTCTTTTAGCCGTTGATAGACCGCCTTCACTTTTTCCACGTGAACATCTTCGTCTTTTGCACGTGACTCGAACATTTCTTTTGCAAAGATATCAGGTGCCTTCTCTCTTGCATCCATATAAAACTTCTTGCCGTCTTCTTCAAGTTTCATAGCTATTTCAAGAGCCTTCAGCCTTTCCTCCGTCGGTTCTTCACCCCTCATCATTTCACGATCCCTCAAATTTGTTTGTTCTCTTCGCTTCCTTCTTTATCGTCCTAGAATGCCCGCTACTCCGTCATGCTGAGTGCCTGTTGTTCGCAGACATCGATGCATACCTCACAATCGGTGCACTCTTCGTTGTTTACCACCGCATGCTGTTTTCGCCCGTGTGGAGCATTGCCTGGGTCATCTTCCACCAAACTTATGCACTCTACCGGACACTCCTCTACGCATGCGCTCGTTCCCTTTTCCTTTCTATCCTTACAGCCGTCACACTTCTCCAGATCTACTAATACTCCCATTTTTTTTTATCACCCACGGTAAATTTTAGAACTTTATGCTATAAAAACTTTTAAATTTTACCCCAGTATCAACTCCTCCACGAGACGTAACCGACGATGAACCCTTTTCCTTCTCTTGACACTCGGTAAAAGCGTTCTGCATTGGGGCTTGGCATTAGTATGGGCATGGGCTGGCCCGAATCCCGGGTAAGGCGATGATGTAGTCTATTCGGTCAAACGACAAAAGGTTTAAATTAGGGAAAAAAGATAGGTTATTGGTGGTTTAATTTGGATACGACTGTGATGAATTTGTGCTTTCGTGTTGGAGGTCAGACGGCGATTGTAACTGGTGCTTCGAGCGGTTTGGGTGTGACCTTTGCGGAGACATTAGCTGAGTGCGGAGTAAATCTCGTCATTGCCGCAAGGAGATATGAGAAGCTTGCCAAAGTAGCTGACAGCATATCGAGTAGGCATGGCGCCAAGGTGATTCCTGTCAGAACGGATGTAACTCAAGAGGATCAGGTGATTACCATGGTAAAGACCGCTGTAGAAGAGTTTGGATCGCTGGAGATTCTGGTTAACAATGCGGGAATTGCAACTTTGAGTCCATCCGTTGAGCTGAGCCTTGAAGAGTGGCAGAAAGTGGTTGATGTCAACCTGACAGGTGTCTTCTTATGCGCAAGAACTGCTGCACGCGAGATGATAAAGAAGCGGTACGGGAAGATCGTGAATATTGCTTCTATTTATGGAGCGGTAGGTGATATATTTCCCGCGGCACCATATTATGCAACGGAATCGGCGGTTATAAATTTGACGCGCGCCCTCGCTATCGAGTGGGCACCCTACAGGATAAACGTTAATGCCATTGCACCTGGATTTTTCCCGAGCGAAATGACCGACCCCATTTTCCATGACGAAAAAGCGCTTCAACACATCCTTTCCAGAACGCCATTAGGAAGAACGGGAGAACCATTGGACTTGAAAGCAGCACTGATATATTTAGCATCTCCAAGTTCTAACTACCTCACCGGCCAAACAATATTCGTTGATGGAGGATGGACAGCACTTTAGGCTAAGGCGAGGAAGATGATAACGATAGCGGTCCAGTAATTCAGGACTCGGTTAGAGAAGAGGCAAAGAGCGTAAAACGGGTCAGAGTCAGCGCGGGAGATAAAAGCCCGGATTATATGGCCGACAATCCAGGCACAGAAGGCATAGGACTGCGCAACAGCCTGAGAGAGGCCGAGATGGGACGCGTAGAAATAGGCTGCAGAGACGGCCAAGAAGAGGCTAAAGCCCGATACGAGGATCCCCTTAACCACGCGGTTGTCGATGAACTTTTCTTTGGCTTTGCGAGGCAGACGAGAGTAGATGGTCTTCTCCGCAGGTTCGGCGACGAAGGCGGAAGAAGTTAAGCTAAAAGGGGTAGCTCAAAGGAAGGTGGTTATCGTGACAGATGATCGCCCAGCAACAGGTGAAACGATGCAAGCAGCGCTCTCAGATAGCAGATTTGGAAGGAGTGGCAATTTTGAAGGAGGAATGGACCGGAGTGGTAGAGAATGAACGTAGAAACGCTTAATAAGGATTTTAGTCACTCGAAATCCAAAGTTTTTTATTGACCGGGAACCTCCTATAAGTGGAGGTGAAAAACCCGAAACCGAAAAGGAGGTGGTAACCATGGCAATGGAGCGATGGCGACCTTTTGGCTGGGGTTTGAGAAGGTGGCTACCTGCCCGAACACTGGAGGAAGAGATGGATGAGATGCTTGATCGGTTCGAGCGCGTATTTGGTATGCCCATGCGTCGAGCGCTTGTCGAGACGAGAGGATGGGGTCCTCTTGTAGAGATGGTTGGCAAGAAGGACGAGGTTCTGTTGAAAGCCGAGCTTCCCGGGGTGAAAAAGGAGGATATTCGCGTCTCGGTCACCGGTGATGTTCTTAGTATCGAGGGAGAGCGAAAACACGACGAGGAGGTCAAGGAGGAGGACTATTACTGCTGCGAGCGGTCTTATGGGAAGTTCTATCGTGAGATCACACTGCCAGCCGGGATCGATCAGGAGAAGATCTCCTCTGAATACAAGGACGGTATCCTTGAAATTCACATGCCAAAGGCTGAGGAAGTCAAGTCAAAAGAGATAGAGATCAAAGTTAAATAACTTCATCGCCACCTTCCAAATTTAGACATGTTTTGAGGGCGAAGCGAACAAGCCCTCTCTTATTTTTAGCTCATAGCACTCATGCTCTACACTTACTTACGAGTGAGTGAGTGCGTGAGCTTGAAGCGTGCATTATCGGTTATCGGGAAAATGAGATCCAAAAAGGCAATGGAGAGGGAGAATAATGGTGTAACCGATGAGGAGGATGTCGCGTCTGTGGCTATTTATGTGCACGTGCGGGTCCTCCTGAGGTCTGCCCCATATGCTATGCGAAAAAGGAGAGATTTGAGTTGTTCATATAACCACGCACCTCTCTACCTTTATCACCCCCCGAACCGTCGGAATAGGCGCCTGAAGATACATGTATGAACAGGTCGCCGAGCTATGAAATTTACGATGTGAACGAAACTTGGGGATGTGGGGATTTGGTCATCTCAGTCTCAATGTTCTAATCTCTCCTCGACGTAGCTTTTCAAGGCAACAGCGTTATTGAATTGCTCGGTCTTCGCTCCGAAGAGCAGGGTAACCACACTCTCTTGCGCTTCATTGAGGATTAATGCCACCAAATCACTTTTATTATCCAATTCTTTAAAATATCGACGCTTGAATTCGTCCCACTTAGTGGGATCATGCGAAAACCACTTCCTTAGTTCATTACTGGGAGCAATATCTTTGAGCCATAAATCTACTTCTGCCTTCTCTTTGCGTATACCCCGCGGCCACAGTCTGTCTACGAGTATTCGAACCCCATCATCTTCAGTTGGTTTATCATATGCTCTCTTTACTTTTATTACCATGCAGGTTCTCCAGATTCAAGGGATCGTAAGAGTAGCCCTCTGACTGCGCCTTAACACGGGATTTTTTGATAAATACAATAGAATAGTAAATAGTGCCATATGACCTATACTATACGTATCTCCCCAATGCTTAATTAACAT
>JACUTR010000103.1 GCA_014859735.1 Candidatus Methanophagales archaeon
TATATTTAATAAAGAATTGAGCACAAAAAATTTTTCTCGTGGTACCGTGAATCCTCGTAAGGAAAAGGTTGTCAAGACCTATTCGCCTTCGCATATCACGGGCTTCTTTGCTATCTGTGATCATAAAGATCCGTTGTACAAAGGCTCTATTGGCTGCGGCATTGTATTAGAAGCGGGTTGTGTGACTGAGGTCTCCCTCGGCAAGAATCTTCTGGAAAATGCGCGAATAACAATAAACGGTGTAGCGGAAGAGGCACCCACCACGAGGTACGTGGTCGAGCATCTGGCTGGAACCGCTGCGGTATGCGTATCAACGGACTTTGAAGTGCCGGTAGGCTGTGGATTTGGTGCAAGCGGTGCCGGTGCGCTCAGTACTGCACTCGGCTTAAACGAGCTGTTATCGCTCAACATGACGGTAAACGAGGTAGCGCACGTAGCACACTGCGCGGAAGTTGAAAACAGTACGGGCTTGGGGGATGTCATGGCTGAGACTTATGGTGGTGTCGTGATAAGAAGAAAGCCGGGACCTCCGGGAATAGGAGTGATTGACAGGATCCCGCATAGAAACGAGAAGATAAGCTCTGTCGTGTTTGGTCCAAAACTAACAAAGGCGGTATTAGCAGAAGGTGGTGAGGAGCTGAAACGGCAGATAAATGAAGCTGGGAAGAACGCACTGAAAGCATTGATGCGGAAGCCGACGTTAGAAACCTTCATGCGTGCGTCACGGGAATTTTCGTTGCGGAGCGGCTTGATGAGTGATACCTGCAAAGATGCGATCGAAGCAGTGGATGCAGAAGGGAAGGTTGCCAGCGTGGCAATGATCGGAGAGGCAGTTTTTGTTATCGGCGAGAGCGAGGTATTGAGAGAGTTCGGAGCAGTAAACGAGAGCAGGATATCTGATGCCGGGGTAAGAGTTCTGTGAGCTTATCAGGGTTTTTATGCAGTTCCTTTTTATTCTATTCTACTCGCTTTTCCTTCTGAACGTCCAGAACGTTGCCCTTATCATCTAACACGAATTCCAGTAGAATTCGGTCTACTTTGAACGTTTTGGGGTTCCAGGTCCGTCCGCATACCCCGCATTCAACATCGCTCTCCAATTCTATGACGTACCAGCTCGCATCGGCGTACGGCGCTCCACAGTACGGACAGATACTGACCGAGACATCCAGAAAGGCTTTCTTTTGCTCCATGTGTTAGAATATTCGAATATCAGGCTATAAAAAGTTCACGATCTTTCTATAAAATGCAATCATCTTTTTCTCCTTCAAAGGTATATCACGACGACAGAATCAAATCTACCAGTGATTTCCTATCCACTTCTGCTCGTGTCCGCCAGCCGATGTACAATACACTTTCATCTTCACCCAGATAGCCTTGCCGGATATACCGGTCGAGCGCGAAGAAAACCCGCTGTTTAGGAAATTTCTCACTTAAAAAATCCTCAACTGCTTTCCTCGGTGCTTTTCCTTGCTTCGAGATGATATAGGCTAAGGTGGCAGCGAGCATCGCGACCTCATCGATTCGTTCACCAGAGGCCTTTTCAATCACCGGGTCTTTGAGCACAATCATAAACCGGTCACGCTCGGTTTTTTCTTCTCCTTCTCCCTCGCCTCTTTCCGCACCTTCTTCGCTTATTCGCTTCACTTCCATGCCAAGTCGGTCGAGAGCGGAATTCAAAACCCCCAGTACTGCTAAATAATCATCGCCTAACGCCTTTTTGAGCTCCCAGCCTTTGACTCCCGGGATTCTATGCCTCCTGAAGAAGAGTAACTGGGCTGCTTTCTTCACCTTCCGTTCGGTTCTTGTCCGTGATTCCTCTTCTCTCTCCATCTTAGCCAATCCTCGTAGCTTAACGAAATTGGGATAGACCTGCCCGGGGTGTGATTTACTTTGGCATTGTCTTTGGTATTACTCGGTGAAATAAACACTTCGTCTTCTAAAGGGTTTATATCAAGTTCCGCCTTTCCTTCGCTTACCAGATAACTTGTCAGATACGCCTTTATAATACTGGTCTCGAATGCGTCGCCATAAATAAAGTCATGATATTCGATTCTGCCCCGGTCCTCAAGCTCGTTTAAAACTGCTTGTATCGATTCGTCGAATTCACTCTTCGATATGATATTCAACTCAATTAAATCCTCGAGATCGAACGTTGTGTCGAGCATTGACGGAAGCGGAAATTCCTCCTTCCGCTCATTGAGCGGTAAGAGCGCGTTCCAATAGTTCAATCCCTCTTTCAGCCTCTGCGGGGTGATTCTATCCACTGCTAGAATAGGATGCCAGGATCTAACGAATGCCGTGGCGAGCTGATGTGGTTCGAGCATTCTAAGTTTAAGTTCCAGTAGAGCGGGGTCAATATAGAACGAAGATGAGCGGTCTTTTATCCATCTCCCTTGCAGTTCGATTACCTTTGCTAATTCGGCTAACGCTTCTGCGTCTAAAAGCAGGTCGTCTAACGACTTCCACTTTTTATGATATCGCCTCAAGGTCTCAAGAAACTTCTTAACATCGAGGTCAAAGGGGTCTGTCCCTTCCTTTTCTATCGTTTTGCAAAAATGTATAAGCCGAACGAGTTCCTCGAATTTCATTTTGTTCCTTCTTTCTATATAACCTATGCGAAGCAAAACTTAAATTTCATGTAGTTCTTTTTGATATCGGTCAGTAAATTATGGAAGAGATACTGAGAAGGTTCGCCCAGGGGGAAATAAGTATTGAGGAGGCGTGTAAAGAACTAAAGGTAGAAAGTATCAGGAAGCTAAAAGATTTTGCACGGATAGACGTAAACAGACTACATAGGACTGGCATACCGGAGATCATCTTCGCGGAGGGGAAACGGAGCCGTGAAGTAGCTGATTTGGCCGTGGCACATGCAACCGCCAGGGGCTTTGCGTTGATAAGCAGGGCGGGGGAGAAAGATGTCGAGGAGGTAAAAAAGCGTGTAGATGAGGAGAAGGTGGATTTTGAGGTTGATTATAACGAGGTTGCGAGGACGATACTCGTAAAGAAGCGCGGGTATAACTTCGAAAAGCGGGGTAAAATAGGGTTGATTGCGGCGGGAACTGCCGACATCCCGGTTGCTGAGGAAGCGCGGGTTGTTGCCGAGGTCTGCGGTTGTGAGGTGCTAACGAGTTACGATGTAGGCATCGCGGGCATACACCGGCTGGTAGCGCCGCTCGAGGAACTTGTAAACGCTGATGTAGCGGCGATAATCGTGGTTGCCGGTATGGAAGGAGCATTGCCCTCCGTGGTAGCAAGTCTTGTGGACGTACCAGTGATAGGAGTTCCTGCTTCAGTGGGATACGGTCTTGGCGGGGAAGGACGTGCGGCACTTCTTTCCATGCTCCAGAGTTGCTCGCCCGGATTAGCAGTGGTCAATATAGGCAACGGTGTTGGAGCAGGGGCATTCGCTGCAAAATGCGTGCTTCACAAAAATAGATAAAATATTATTGGTGACTTTCCGATGAGACCAAAAAAGGAACACAAAAGGCTAAAACCGTTCTACAATCCTCCATACCTGTTATTGAAGCAAGCAGCCGCGATTATGAGCTATGCGTGGCTCACGGGCTGGAATAAAGGGGCGTTCCTTCGCTGGGCGGGTCAGTTACAAAATCTCTTTCACGCAGGCGCTGGTGCGAAACAGATCTGCTGCTTCGGAGTGAATCCCCATGTGGTCTGGGAAATGACAGGCAGGTGTAACTTGAAGTGCATCCACTGCCATGCGTTCGGTGGCGAAGTGTCTTATGATGAACTCTCAAAAGAAGAGGGAATGGCATTGATCGACCAGATAGCCTCGTCAGGCATTAGAACAGTTGTATTCACGGGTGGTGAGCCATTGATGCGTGAAGATCTCTTCGAGTTGATCGCCTATGCGAAACCAAAGGGGTTCACCGTCTTTATCGCGACGAACGGAACGATGATAACGAGCGAAGTTGCGAAAGTGCTCAGAGCATTCAATGCTGGTGTAGTAATCGGGCTTGACGGCATGAATCCCGAAGTACACGATGCTATCCGGGGTGTCGAGGGTGCTTATGATGCGGTAATTGCGGGTATAGAAAATTGCATCGCGGAAAGACTTTATGTACACCTGAATATCGTCGCATCCACGCGGAATTTTGATGAAATCGAACGAATCATAGATTACGGTGATACAATAGGCGTTTATTCCTATTTCATTTATAATTTCGTTCCGTGTGGCCGAGGTGAAGCGATTCGAGATGATGCACTTGGTAACGCTGATTTTAAAGCGCTCTTAGACGTGATTTTTAAAAAGCAGCGTGAGGTGCGGGCAATACTCATTCCGGTGGCGGCTCCGGAATACTGGGCATACGTTCTTCACCATCGTGGGATCCATAACAGGCGGCTCATACGCTTCTTAGGCCATTTTATCGGCGGGTGTTTAGCGGATAAAGGGATGGTGTATATCAAGCCGAACGGGGATGTATGGGCATGTCCTTTCCTTCCTGTTCAGGTGGGCAATGTGAGAAAAGAGAGCATAGAGGGGATCTGGGGCGCTTTGAACGAGTTCCGATGTGAACTCGGTGAAACTGAGTGTAATGGTTGCGAATATGTGCAGGTCTGTGGTGGCTGTAAGGCAAGGATGATGGGGGATTCAAACTACACCTGTCCCGTGAATGAACGGGCATGAGGATTTTCTCTATTTTGAAATACTGAACCTCTAATTAAATCGCTGCAAAGTTATAAATCTCTGGTTATACTACTTACTTAGCTTAGCGCAGAAGATATGACGATGTTGTGAATGAGGAGAGATGCAGACAGATAGA
>JACUTR010000012.1 GCA_014859735.1 Candidatus Methanophagales archaeon
AGGTGAGACGGGCTATTGCAAATCCGGTAATGAGCTGATGGTCTCCAACGTGCACCCGCATTATGGGGAGGAAGCGGTGCTGGTTGGAACCTACGGCTCTGGAACGATATTTTTGACAAACTGTAACCTGGGCTGCATCTATTGTCAAAACTACGACATCAGCCACCTGGGATATGGACAGCGGGTGACGGAGGAGGAACTCGCACAGAGCATGCTCAGCCTGCAAAAACGGGGTTGCCATAACATCAATTTCGTCACACCTACCCATTTTATACCGCAAATCGTGAAAGCGCTGAAAATAGCGATTGAAAATGGTCTTCACGTCCCTCTCGTTTATAATTGCGGTGGATACGAATCCAAAAGCACCATAGCGTTATTGGATGGTATTGTGGACATCTACATGCCGGACATAAAATATGGTGATGAAGAGAGTGCAAAGAAGTACTCCAATGCGCCCGATTACTTCGTCGTGTGTAAAGCAGCGGTGAAGGAGATGCACCGCCAGGTTGGTGATTTAACCGTGGACGAACGGGGCATAGCAGTGAGGGGGTTGCTGATACGACATTTGGTGCTGCCGAATCGCGTGGCAGGCTCTGCAGAAGTCTTCAAGTTTATTGCTACCGGACTATCAAAGGAATCCTACGTAAATATAATGATACAATATAGACCTATGTACAGGGCATACGAGTATAAGGAATTGAACAGGGAAATAAAGATGAGCGAATACAGGGAAGCACTGGATATCGCAAAGGAGTGGGGTCTGCACCGGGGGTTTGAGTAGGCTAAGTTAAAAATGTTAGGAAAGGAGGAGAACGAAATACGATTCTTGGGAACCGCAGGTGCGCGATTCGTCATGATAACGCAGTTTCGCTCCTCTGCGGGGACTGTGCTGAGCTTGAAAGATACCACTCTCCTTATCGACCCGGGTCCCGGCACGTTGGTAAAATTCGCATCAAGCAAGCCAAAGCTCAACCCTGCTAAATTGGATGCTATTATTCTCACGCATAAGCATTTAGACCATTCTAACGATGTCAACGTGATGATAGAGGCGATGACTGAAGGCGGCTTCAAGCCCCGAGGAGTGCTTCTCTGTCCAAACGATGCATTAGCCGATGAGGGAAATGCGGTTGTTTTGAACTATTATAAAGGACTTTTAGATGAGATCGGGGTGCTCGAGGAGGGTGGTCTCTATGCGGTTGGGAACCTCGAGCTCCAGACACCAAAACGGCATGTGCATGGAATAGTTGAAACCTATGGGCTGAACATCAAGGTACGCGGTGAACCTATGACGCTCCTCTCTTTTATCGCGGATACGCTCTATTTCGAGGGATTGGAGCAGTATTATGATGGAGCGGTGCTCGTCATGAACGTAGCGATGTATAAAAGGAGAGAGGGAGTAGATCATCTCTGTGTGGAAGATGCGAGGAAGATTATAGAAGCAAGGAGACCCCGGGTTGCGATACTCACCCATTTCGGGATGACCATGCTCAGAAATAAGCCATGGGAGATCTCAAAGCAGCTCAGCAAGGAGACTGGTGTGGAAGTAATAGCAGCACGAGATGGTATGAGATTTAACCTTAACCCCTTTATCTGACAGCTTTTTCTTCCGTCAGATCTTTTAAAATAACGTTTGTTTACCGCCGAGATCACGGAGAGCGCTGAGATGGCGAAATATAATGGGGCTCCGCCCCATTACCCCCGGAAACCCCGGAGGGGTTTAATGGTAAATATCTTTCCTGACTCTCTGTGTTCTCTGCAGGCTCTGCGGTAAACAAGTACAAGTACCAAAAATAATAAATATGTAGACAAATATGTACGGGCGGCACGCCTTACAAATTGAGGGAGGATGAATAAATATGGCACACCGTGAGCTTCCTATTCCACCTCACTTCGACCCGGATAACGTTGGTGAGGTTTGGCAGGTTTCCTATCAGGAACGTGCTGAGGAGGCCGAGAGGTGGGCGAAGCTCCATACCATACCGCATGCGGCCAATGACCGATTCAAGATCTGCCTCGTGGCAGTAGACGTGCAAAATACGTTTTGCATCCCTGGCTTTGAATTATTTGTTGCTGGACGTTCGGGCACAGGAGCAGTTGAGGACAATCGGAGGTTGTGTGAATTCATCTACCGGAACCTGGATGTGGTTACCCAGCTCACACCGACGATGGACACGCACCAGGCGGTGCAGATCTTCCATTCCGTATTCTGGGTCAATGACAAAGGCGAACATCCAGAACCGTTCACGCTCATCTCGGACGAGGAGGTAAGGGAAGGCCGGTGGAAGTTTAATCCACTACTTGGTCATACTCTTGGGATCGATAAGAAGTATGCAGAGCGCCACCTCATGCAGTATACAAGGAGGTTGAAAGAGGGCGGTAAATATGATCTCACCATATGGCCCTATCACGTCATGGTGGGAAGCATAGGTCATGCCCTTGTCTCTGCAGTCGAGGAAGCTATCTTCTTCCACAGTATAGCACGGTACAGTCAGCCGAATTTTCAAGTCAAGGGAGACAATCCGTTCACCGAGCATTATTCGGTCCTTGGCCCGGAGGTGCTCGAGGGCCCGGATGGGGATCAAATCGCCCAGAAGAATGTTAAATTTATCGAGGAGCTCCTGCAGTTCGATGCAGTCATCATCGCGGGCCAGGCCAAGAGTCACTGTGTCGCCTGGACAATTGACGATCTGCTGAAAGAGATTTTTGTTCGTGATAAGAAGCTGGCTGAGAAGGTGTATCTCCTGGAAGATTGTACCTCACCGGTCGTGGTACCCGGCGTGATGGACTACACAGATGAAGCGAACGCAGCATTCAGGAGATTTGCTGACGCTGGAATGCACATTGTCCGGTCCACTGACCCCCTCGAGAGGTGGCCTGGCATCAGGCTTTGAGCCTCCTTATCGCCTCTCAAAGGATGCGAGAATCGCCGGCACAGGAATAATTATTGATAACATCTTTGATTTCGCCCCTACATGTATAGATAGGATATGCGATTAAATATGCAAATGCACCACCGTGAAGCATCATTCCAATATCAGAACAATGGGCAATTAGCTCTAAATTCACCATAGATAGGAGAACAAAAAAGATGAGCAGAGCCCAACCTCTTTTCTGACCAACTCTAACAACAGTGGTACTCGAATTCCCAAAATCTTCACCGTAATCATTTATTTGATGCGTGAGTAGAGACTCGCTACCAATTATCATAAACAGGGATGCAATCAACAGAGTACGCATATTTAAATCATCTCCTGCCAGCGTAAACCCCGCTAAAAAGGGAAACAAGCCAAACATCAGTCCATGCGTTATTATATCAACAATAAACCGCTCTTTAAGCCTTATGTATTCTACCGAATAGAGCGTGAGGAATAAAATACTTAACATCGTGAATAAAACTCCGGTTAGGGTTAAAAAGCAGGAAAGTGCGATTGGAATTACGAGCAGCACACTCATGAGCACCAAAGTTTCTTTTTTCGTTACTTTGCCCGCGGAAAGTGGATTTTTACCCATCCTGACTTTTTTCGTATTCCGTTTGTCTATTTCAACATCGAAATAGTTGTTTATGACGAACCCATAGCCTATCACACAGAAGAAGATTACGCCGATTAAAATAAGGGCAAAGGGCGTAGCATGTTCTAAAATCGCTCCTATAAGCGGGATAGGTGTAAAGAACTTTATCCATTCTTTGACCCTCAGCATTTTGAGGGTTTCTTTTAGGTTCATTTTATCCACTCCGTCCCGTATCTAAAAAACTTTTTTATACTATATATATGTTACAAATAATTCATATATATGTATAAATGTATTCATACAAGATTTGATGACAAAATGCCTGAAAATGATGGTGTGCCGATAGTTCTGACAGCCTCAATGATTGAAATGAGCGATTTTAATCTTAACCCTTTTATCGCTTTTTCAGGGGGTTTTCCAAAATTCCTCGTACGAAAAAAGCTTTATCCGCCGGTTCCCTTCAACCCGGATGGCACTGCGAAGTTCGCACCTTATGGCTTGAGAAAAGTTGAGTCATTGCTGATTGAGGAGTTCGGCGAGGAAAATGTAGTTACAGTGTGCCCCACCAATCTCCACCGTTTTATCGGACCAAAAACAAAAATTGTTGGTATCTCTACAATGGACCCACTGGGCATAGGTTTCGTAAGTAGAACGTACACCAGTATTTTCGGCATAAATGGGAAACCTGCAACATTAGTAGAATTTGAAACCTTGCTTTCCAATCCCGCACTTAGGAAATACCGGGCTAAAATTATTGTCGGTGGCTCAGGCGCATGGCAAATTTCAAGCGCAAATATGCAACACGAACTCGGCATAGATACAATTTTAATCGGGCAGGCAGAGCACTCGCTTATACAAATCTTCAGAAAAGCTCTGAATGGTGAAAAACTTGATAGGGTAATCACAATGCAAATACCTGAGGATAAAGAAATCCCTGCCATAAAAAAACCTTCAATCTATGGAACAGTTGAAATAACACGTGGTTGTGGTCGGGGATGTGCATTCTGTTCACCTACACTGCGTCAGCGATACTCCCTTCCCCTGAAGCATATTCTAAAAGAAGTTGAACTGAATGCAAAAAGAGGAACACGAGCAATCCTTCTTCAGACCGACGATGTGTTTCTATACAAATCAAAACCAAATTTCATTCCAAGCAGGGAAGCGTTTGTAAAACTTATTCAAGATATAGATAAGATCAAAGGTGTCGATTACATACAGATTGCTCATGCCTCTCTTGCTCCCGTGGTTTACGATAGAAAAATTGTTGAGGAAATAGCCCCGATACTCGTTGAGAAGTCTTTATGGCGGTGCAACGGCAAACGTTGTGCTTCTATCGAAGTTGGAATAGAAACGGGTAGTGTGCGATTAATGGAAAAATATATGAGGGGAAAGATGCTACCTTATAAACCTGAACAATGGCAGGATATTGTTGTCCAATCGATTGGGATTCTAAATGATAACGGTGTCTATCCGTTAGCCACTTTAATTTTGGGTTTGCCTGGGGAACAGAAAGAAGATATACTCGCTACTATCAATCTTCTCGATAGACTCAAAGGTGCTAAAATTCTTTATGTTCCGCTTCTCTTCACATCAGAGGAAGAGTGTATTTTGAAAAGGCAAAAACATAAAGACCTCAAGAATCTTGACGAGTTACACTGGGAAATCCTTGCGAGATGTGGTCGCCATGATATAAACACATGGAAACCTGAAATAAATAAAATTGTCATGGTCGGCAGTTTACTATCATATTCTTACTACCGGTGGAGACATGGCAAAAAAATCTTTACCGTAATCATGAAATTTTCAGGATTGGAAGCGATATTTGTAAATAGAAAGGTAGGCGCCGGGTGTCAACCCAAGTATTGCACTCTAAATCTTGGACATATAAATAACAAGGCGGGAAAATGAGAGAATTTTTAACTTAAAAGAGCATTGCCTTTATTTCCAGAACTCTGGTAATCTCATCCAAGATTTCCTGTATTTTACCTTTTACTTTCTTCCATGCTTCCTGGACCGGAACCGCAGTATAAACGTATTTAAGCCTTTTACCTTCTTCTACCGTTTTAATTATAAATCCTTCCTGGTCTAATCGCTGGATATATTTCCGTATTGTTCGTTCTGAAAGATTCAGCAGGTTTTGAATTTGTTTTATCGTTAACGAAGAAGTCAGTAAAAGATTATAAATTTTGATTTCTACTGGCTTAAAGTTAAGAAAACCTAAAATAACGTTCAATAACTCCATTGGTTTCTTTCCTTCTTTCAGCGCCTTTTCTATATCCGCGATATAATTTCTTTTCACCATGATTAATTTATACTATGAATAAATTGCTATATAAAAGTTTCATAGGTATGCATTCTTTTAACCATAACCTGATGAATCAACCTTTCTAAAATCAAGTTACCATTCTTTTTATTACCCTATCCATGATAGAACTGCGTGACATGATGCCCACAAGCTTATCGCCTTCCATTATAAGTAATCTACCAATTCCCTCCTCTGTCATTTTCTCCATCGCTTCAATAACGCTATCTCCCGGGCTGACACAAATCAAGCGTGTACTCATTCTTTCTTTAACAAGAATTTTATTCCAGTCTTCTCTTTTCACTCGAAACAAATCTTTGTACGAAATAACTCCTGTTGTTTTATTCTCTTTATTTACTACTGGATAGCCCAAATGGTGATATTCACTAATTAAGGAATATAACTGTGCCAAAGTTGCATCCTCGTTAATCGTAATAACTTCTGTTTCCATAATATCACCTACGGTTATACCCAGAAATTGCGCGTTTAGAAGTTTTTTGACTTTAGAAATTATCTCCACTTTTTTCCTCTCCTCTCTTCTTTTACTTACCCAATGCCCTTAAAAATATTTACTTTTATCTTCTTCTCCTTTCAAATAGTACCAAAACCGCTGGTACCACCGTGAGTGCTGCAATCATACAAAACAGCACCCCGCAAGCCATCATCGTCCCCATATCTGCCATCATCGGCAATTTACCGAGTGCAAGGCATTTGAATCCTATTACCGCCGCTAAGGTCGTTATGACCATAGGATATAACACGTTGCAGAGCGTATTCACCATCGCCTCTTCGCGTTCGTACGTTCTAAGCTCATATCGAAACCGCTTCGTTACCTGAATGCCGAAATCTATCCCGATGCCCATTATCATCGCCATCACACCTGATGTCTGCGGCGTTATCTCGAATCCAGCCAGAACAAGCGTGCCAATCGCCCATATAAGACCAAAAACAATGGTTAACAGAGGAATAAGCCCGTATTTAATCGAGGCAAATACGATTATAAGGATGAGTATGATCAAAGCAAAGCTGACAAGAGATGTCATCCCCATCGTTTCCTCTGCGAGTTTCATCATCGTTACTTCTATTACGGGATCACCGCTAATTGCCACCGACACACCCTGCGGGTTCTCTATATTTATCACCTCTCGCAGTTCTTCAACTACCTCCTCGGCATCTATATCCTCTAACAAGTTCAACCTTACCACCGTCAGTGAATAATCGTCGCTGATATAATTGCTTATCCTCTGCTCTGCCATTTCGTTATTTCTCAATAGCGACTTCACACTGCGCAAAGAAGGTGGAATTCTGCCACCATTTGCGTCTTTTATCACATCAGCCGCACTTTCCGCGCCGACAACACCATAAACGAGCTTCGACCTCTCAGCGAGCAAATCAACGTATCTTAATACCTCCGGGTCGCGGACATCGCGTATCTCATCAGATTTTGCATATCTCGGTGCAGTCGTCTCCACTGCAATCGTTGCGGTGACAAAGCTACCCGCAAATTGGTCTGCTATTAGCTCAAATGTATCTATCACTTCTATATCCTCCGGAAGCATTGCCTTCTGCGACGTCCCCGCTGTTTCCATCAATGATGCTTGATAACCCGTGAAAATGGTGAACAAGAGAAATATAGCCAAAACAATGATTGCGTGATGCGATACGAACCGCGCATACTTCTCCAGAGGTCCTTTCCCCAATTTACTTAGCTTATCTCGCATTTTTTAGCCTTTCCTACCCATTTTCGCAGCCCGTCGGCTAATTTCCTCGCTTCTATACGCTCTTCAAAAACGATAAAGCATGGATTTACTACCACGGCAGCGAGCCAGCAGAAGATTATACCCAGAGCCAGCGTCTCACCTAAGTGCTGAATCATTGGCATCACGGAAAGCGTTAAAGCGAAGAAAGCCGCAGTTGTAGTCGCCGCAGAGCCAAACGTTGATGCGCCTATATTAGAGACCGCAATTCTCAATGCATCTCTCGTTGTATTGCCATGACTTCTCTCTTCATAATACCTCGATACCATGAATATCCCGTACTCGACACCCAAACCGATGATAACCGCACCTATCATAACCGTGCTGATAGATACGGGTATGCCGAGGAATCCCATAGTCCCGAAGGTCCAGATAACAGCAAAAATCAGCGGCAGGAATACAAGAAAGCCCTTTGTGAACGACCTTTCTAACAGCACCAACAATCCAAAAATGATAACCGCAGCCACAAGCGTAGTGAATACCATATCCTCACGCATCAACCTCAATACCTCAATTATCAGAGGAGCAATCCCAGTTATTTTATATGTGACACCTGCGGGTTTTGTAATCGAATCAATGTCATTTTGTATTATATCCGTCGCCTCTTTTACCTTCTCTTCGCTTAATCCCGCTATCGGACTGGCATAGACCAGCATAATGCTAAAGTCGTCATTTAAAAAACTTTCTGAACCCGGAACAGAAGCTAATTTCTTCTTCACGCCTTCGATATCATCCGGAACGCCACCCTGAAAAACAGGAGCAACAGACTGAACTCTTTCAATCGAAGGTTCAGTTTCAAGCCGCTCGTGTAATTCAACTACCGATGCTATTACCTTTGGGTCTCTTATATCACGTGGTACGTTCTTTGCGCTTGTTTCCTTATCTAAGCAAACTGCGATAATCATGAACTCTTCTCCTCTGAACTTACTCGCTATTTTGTCCTGTAAAACGAAAACAGGCAAATCTTGCGGCATCTCTTTTGCTATATTACCTCGGAAATGCAGTTCTGTCGCTCCGTAGCCTAAAAATACCGTTAGTATCAGCGCCGCCACGATCACCTTCTTATAATGCCGGCATTGAAAAGAAGCCAGCCGTTCTAATGCCCTTTCTATGCTTATCTTCTCTTTGAGCCCCATTCCGCCTTGTCCTTCCCTATCTCGTTAAGAAAATCCCAAATATTCTTTTAACCACAAGAACACACAGATTTTCACAGACCTTTCTTTAGAAAAGAAAGCTTTACCAAAGAAACTTATATTTTTTGATAAAACTTTTTCTAAAAAAAGTTTTAGTGTTAATCTTGTGAAATCTCGTGGTTTCTTTTTGGGATTTCACACTCCTTATCTCTTCCTTCTCAAAAACAAAATGAAAACCATGAATAGAGCAATTAAAGCGAATAAAATCTCAAACCCTGGAACTGAAAAAGTTCCTGTACTGCTTGAAGATACGCTTATCGGAATCATCTTATCGAAGAGATAGACATTATAATCGCCTAAGTCGCGGTCTCCCGTGCATCGTATCTCGATGCCCTGCTGATATGCTTTTGGCGAGGCACCCTTATCCACATCGAATTTTAGAACCGCAGTCCATTCCTCACCCGGCTTCAAATTACCCACATAGTCGCTTTTCACATCGAACTTGAAAGGCACTTCCGCTTCCCTTGTTGACCTTACGCTAACAGATTCAGCCTTCTCTGAACCTACATTCCTTATCCTCACGTGCAGTTTCACACCTGTATCGCCTGCGCTTACGTTCGCGGGCTCCGTATAATACGAAACAATCTCAAAGTCCGGTTTCGGCTTTACCAGGATGTTTATCTCCCGCATCACCTCGTATTCCACGCCCTTGGTATCTTTATATTTTATCCGCAGTGGGATGCTGTACATCTTTGATTCAATGCCATCGGCAATATCAATATGGAATATCGCCTCCCCCTTTTCGCCCGAATTCAACCTGCCTATGTATGAGCGGTCTGTTCCAGACCATGAAGGTGTGAATTTACCATTGAGAAACAATTTTGCTTCGATATCTTTTGCTGCCGCTTCTCCACTGTTCTCTATAACTGCTCGTAGTTCAACGTTCTCATCTCCCGGTCTTATGTCAGTAGGATCAGTGGTTATATCGCCCACGTTTATTATCGCACGCCCTTTTATATTGAAATTTATGCCGAGCTGTGTGCTTTTTGGCTCTGGGAAATTATAGTCTGTTCTTGTATTTGGAGATGTGATCGTCGTTCCATCAGGAAGAGTTTGTGTAGTATAGCCTACAATTGTCGTTTTGGTAGTTATTTCATTCCACGAACATGCTATTGGAATAGAGTAAACGCCATTAGGAGCTTCCTCCTTCACGTGCACGGTAATTTTCACTTCCTTCGAAGTCCATGAGTTCAGCGTGTCGATCTGTGCCACGGTGGGCCCTACGAGCGAAACAATTTCGGTGCCTTGAAAAGCCAGTTTGATGTCCCTCGCATCTGTTCCTCCATTGTTCTTCACCGTCACAATCACCTCGCGCGTATCGCCGGGACTGAACTCAGTAGGCGTTACATCGGTGATCGTAATGGAAGAGAACGTGGCCGTAGCAGTAGGGATTACGGAAGGTAAGGGCAACGAAGAAAAAGGTGAAAAGAACAGGAAGAGGAGTACCATGCTAAGTGTGAGGAGCGAACTTAACATTTTCCTCTTATTCTTATTTCTGTTCTCCATTTTTTATCACCTCCCTCTCCGTTACACCATATCGTATTGATATTTTTCTCGCCACTTCTTCTACGTCTAAATTCTCCATGTCTAAAATCAGCGTGTCTACACTCGTAATCTCATCTATCATCCGGGATAAGATGTGGATAACGAGGTATAATTTCTTGTATTCGTTTATGAGTGTGTGAAAACTCTTCCTCACCACTCCATCTCCTATTTTGTCCAAACTCCCTGATAGCAATTCAATCATTGCTTTTATCTCATCTTTGAGGAACAACTTCAAGAACTCACTGAAGCCTTTAATTAAAGAAGTTTTGAGTGAGTAACGGAATTCCCTTCCTTCAGTGACCACATCAATCATGTTTATCATTTTCAATTTTCCCAAGCTTCTACTGATCAATCCCCTGCTATACCCTGTCCCTTCTTCTATCTCCCGCTGTGTTACTGGGCGAGAGTTGAACAGTAAGAATCCCCATACACGTCCGACAGGCGCCTCTAAACCCCATTGCTTCCCCATCTTCGCCAGCGAATCCAACACCTCTTGCATCGCTTCTTCGCTCATCTTCTCAACCCTTTTTTACTTTTTACTAAAATGTAAATTTGTGGGTATTTAAATGAAATGTTTGAAGGGTAGTGTGTGTTCGGAACTCCATAGTCTTGGAACTACTGTTCGAGGTAAAAGCTTAACTCATTCCCATAAGGAACCTGAAGTATCGCTTGAAGCCCAGTTCGAATATTGTTTTCAACTCTTCATCTTTTTCTATCCGTCCGAAGACCTCTTCCTTTTTATCAAGTAATAGCCTATCCAGACGTTCCTTCTGCCTGAGCAAGCTTATATCTTTTATCTCAGGCGTCTCCTCTTCAACGATCTTCAAATACCTTGGATGTTGTGCAAGTTCGTCCATCTTCTTATACACCTCGTCAGGCAGTTCCTTCGGGTCACGACCCCCAATTATTACGAACTCCTCCCACCTTGGTCGCTGCGTTGCCTTGTAAAGCTTGCTTATCCCCTTACTACCCTTGAACAATGCCTCAGGGATAAGCAGACCTGCATCTTCGAGTATTCGGCAGTGCTTTGATATCGCGGACTTAGACAGCTTCTTCACTCTTTTCGTCTTTGCATCCATGATTTCGATGCCCTTTGCAATATCAGATACGGTTTTAGGTCCGTTTCTCAGGAGGTAGAGATATATATGAAATCTACTCGGATTTAGCAATGCCTTGTCCACCTTTGTTAATTCGAACATGATATAATTTATAAGGTGTGTACCATATATATTTTTATGCTAATTTCATATTTCCGTAAACTTTTTATACTCACGAAGACTAAAGGTGTATGGTGGTAAAATGGCGCTACAAGCAACAAGGGATGATGCATCGACGTTGGTTGATGTGATTGATAGGATACTGGATAAGGGGCTGGTGATAAATGCAGACATTTCAGTAAGTGTTGCAGGTGTTGAGCTTCTCGGTGTAAAGGTGAGGGCGGCGCTCGCTTCTTTTGAGACTGCTGCGAAGTATGGCCTGGAGTTCCCATCAGGGACGAACTATGAGACAGCGGCGTGGCAGGAGGCAAAGGTGGCGAAGGAAGAATGCCCGCAGTGCGGCAAGCGAGTTGCAGCCGAGGAGTTGATGAATGAAGGCTGTCCGTGGTGCGGATGGATAAGTGCGAAGGCGAAGGTAAAGGGAGCGCAAAAAGAGAAGCAAAAGATTGTGATGGAGTAAAATGGACCCAAATCGTGATACCCACGCTACACTTGTAGACCTGCTCGATAGGATACTGGATAAAGGATTGATGTTGAATGCTGATGTCATCATCTCAGTCGCTGGAATTCCGCTGATCGGGATAAATCTGAAGGCAGCGCTTGCGTCGGTGGAGACGATGCTCAAGTATGGCATATGGGAGGATTGGGATGCTGCACAAAGGGCAATTGCAACAGAAGAGCGAAGAAGAAAAGGTGTTGACAAACTGCCGTTGCAGGAAGGTGAAGAGATAATTTTGAAGATGTTCGGCTCACACTGGTATTCAAAAGGGATATACCGGAGTTGGAGACCAGGGCATCTCTATGTCACGAATAAAAGAGTTTTCCTGCATCGAAAAGAGCCCGCTGAAATGCTATTCGAAGCTACTTTCGAAGATATAGAGGGCTTTGCGATGGAGAGGAGGAAGAATATCGCAAAGAAGGAGACTGATTATCTCTACATCTTCTACAAAAGCGGAGAAATTGCAAAACTGCATCCAACCGAGGCATACCCGGTAAAGGAAGCGATAGAGGTAAGAATGAAGGAGCTTGGGCTAAGCTTAGAGGAAAGAACAGCTTCAATGATGGATGAAGATGCAGCGAAGTTCTTGGTGGAAGACGAAGAGGTAGTGCAAAAGGAGAAGATGTGGTATTTGCTCGAACATCCTGCTCCCGGCGGTGTAACGACAAAAACGTGGAAATCTGGTAAGTTATACCTCACAAATAAGCGTGTATGCTGGTGGTATGACTTCGATGAGTGCGTCGCTTTTGAAGCTTCACTGGAAGGGATAAGAGGTGTCGGCATCGAGACGAGGGACTTTGGCGGTATGCTGAAGATGAAGCGTGTGCTTGCAATTGCATATGATAAAGGTGAAGCATGCTTCTCGGGCGATGAGGAAGCGATGCAGAAGATGGAAGAGATGTTACGGTCAAATGTGGCAGAGGATGAGGAGATGGACGCTTGTCCTTCATGCGGAGCTAAGGCGCCGGTTCAGGAATTGTTAGGCAATGGATGCAAAGTTTGTGGATGGGTTAGTGCAAGAGTGAAGAAGATGGAGGTGATTGTATGAATGCGAATTTTGAAGAGCTCCATAGGAGGAAGAGAGAATTACTTGAAAAATTCAAGATTGAAAAAGACAGTGCTGAAAACAAGCAGCTTTGGGAGGCTTTGCCTGCTTCTGAACGAGTAAAATATGCTAAATGGTACTTTGAATATTGCCAGAGGGAGATTGACGCGATCGATGAGGAGATAAAGGATATCAAAACAAAAAGGAGGGAAAAGCTGTGACTGAAAAGAAAAGAGGAAAGTTTGGTTTCCTGGGGCTCGACCCTACACTTGGAGTTGGCGATAAGGTATTGGATCACGTTGAAGAGGCACATGAAGAAGAGAGGAGGCGATTGGAAAAGAGCGATTACTATGCATCGTGTCCTTCCTGTGGAAGGAACCAGATAAAGAAGAATCTGCTTGAGAGCGGCTGCTTCATCTGCGGGTGGAAAGGAACTGAAGAGGAGATGGAATTGGCAAACGCGAAGAGAAGCTCCGGTATATCTACGTCTGTGGGGCTCGACGAAAAAGAAGAAGGTTACAGGATGAAGTGCCCGAACTGTGGTGCAACAGTGGTAACAGAAGAGTTCGAGGAGAATGGCTGCTGGAGATGTGGATATAAAGGAGGATAAAAATGGTAAAGAAGAAAAGAGAAAAGGAAGAAGAAAAAGAAATAAAATCGGTCTCCGAAGTTACTTTAAGAACAAAAGATATGGATATAGAAAGGCTCGAGTTATCATCAGCAGGAAAAAGGGGTCTTATAGAGGCGTTGGACGATAAGAGCAAAGCTATCCTCTGGTATCTGTATCAAAGAAGACATGCGGATATAGAAGAGCTGAGTAGAGCTGTTTCTGCATCTCATTATGAAGTGCTGAGCAGGTTAAAAGAGGTGATAATACCTGAATCGGAGAGGATAATGGGAAAGCCGATCGTGAAATTCGAGAAATCTAAAATAGATCGGGCGAGTGGCGAGAAAGTACTCTTCTCCTGGTGGATAGATGATAAGGTGCCAATCATAAAAGGTGGGAACATAGATATATTCGATGAAAAGGATAGAATTGTCATGATTGCCGATTTGCCCGGTCTCAGGCTCTCAAATCCTATCGGTATATCCGCAAATTACAATAACGGTATCCTAGAAGTTGTAATAAAGAAGGAGGTGAAATATGAAGGATAAACAAGATGAAGAGAGCATAGTTGAGGAGGTAGTGGATGAGATTCTACCGGGGATGGGTGGGCTTGTAAAGAAGTTGAAGAAAACATCGCCGGAATTCGAGAGAAAGATAAAAGAGACGGAAGAGGAGATAAAGGAGAGGTTGAAGAAGGGATATTCTCCAAAACCAACGATTAAATATGGATATTCTATGAGAACATTGGTGGGAGAAGAGAGAGTTGAACCAAAAGAAAAGGTAAAGCCAAAGATAGAGATATTAGAGCCAATAGTGGATGTTTTTGATGAGGGGGATCATCTAAAGCTGATAGCAGAGTTGCCTGGCGTAAGTGAAGAGGATATAAATGTGGAATTGGGAGGAAGAAAAATCGTTATAGATGCATCTAATAAAGAAAGGAGATACCGCAAAGCTATCGAGCTTCCATACGATATTAAGGATATGAAAAAGCGATACAAAAACGGCATATTGGAGTTGGAAATGGTGAAAAATGGTGCTTGATATTGATGAGGATAATCTGAAGCATGGTGTCTTGGGGCTTGTTATAGCGTTAGTCGAAATAATAAGAGACGCATTAAAAATTCAAGCAATGAAAAGGATGGAATCAGGCAGACTGAGTGAGGAAGAGATAGAGCGGCTCGGTGAAGCTCTTATGGACCTTGACATCGCAATAGAAGAGATAAAAGAGGAGCAGGGGATTACAGAATCCGTGAAGGCTGTTCGGGATGGGCTGGATGAGATCGTTGATGACGTGCTTGATAGGATGGTAAATCCCGAGCGGTGGAGAGAGGAAGCTGAGAAAAAGGGTATTTAATATGGTAGTAGATGGAAATGAGCGAGAAAAATAGGTTCAGGGGGATAATTGCTGAAATAACAAGAGAAGAGATAGAAGCGATGGTGAGGGAAGCGAAAGGGGAGATAGCAGAAATTGTAAGAGCAGAGCTTAGGCCTGGGTTAATGTCGGCCGTAAGAGAAGCAATATCAAAAGAGTTGGAAAGCGCAGTGTTTGGATACAAAGTCGAGGGTGAAGAGGAAAGAGAAATAGCAGTTCTGTCAGAGAAAGTGTTTTCACAACCTCAAAAGGCTATGGCGGAAGAAAACGAAGAAAAGGAGGTAGTTACACCTGTAACAACAAGCGATGATGAACCAACAATGGCAATGGAAGCTGGAGGAGATCAACGGCAGGAGCAAAAGTTAGGTCTGTATCTGTATGGAATAGCGGATGCAAATGCGCAAACAAAACTTGGAGAGATGGGAATAGAAGGAAACGAAGTATATACAATTCCTTTCAAAGAGCTCTCCGCAATCGTCCATGATTGTCCTCTGGAACCATATAACAGTGAGGATGAAGAAGTCGTGAAAGGTTGGGTGAAAACGCATCAGCACGTTCTGGACGTTGCGGAGGAAAAATTCGGCACCGTAATCCCGTTTGGCTTTGATACAATAATAAAACCAGAAGGCGAGAATAATGCGACTGCAAAGGAAACGTTAAAGAAATGGATGGCGGAAGAGTTCGATAGTTTAAAGGAAAAAATTGAGCGGATAAGAGGTAAAAAGGAATACGGTGTGCAGATATTTTATATCCCTTCGGTGATGAGCGAGAAGATTGCAGAGAATAGTGAAGAAATCAGGAAGATAAAAGAGGAGATGAAGTCAAAGCCTCCTGGGATGGCTTATATGTATAAGCAGAAGCTTGAAAATGCGATAAAGAAAGAGATGGAATCAAGAATGAACTCCTATTTCAAGAATTTTTATGAGAGGATAAAGAGGCATGTTGAAGAGATAAAGGTAGAGAAGACGAAGAAGACGGATGAGAAGGACAAGCAGATGATTATGAACCTGTCTTGTCTTGTAGCTAATGATATGTATAAAGCGCTTGGGACGGAATTGGAGGAGATGGATAAAGAAGAAGGTTTTTCTGTTCGTTTTACCGGACCATGGCCTGCGTACTCTTTTGTATGAGCATTGGCTATCTCCTCATCTTTAAAATATCTTCTATGACTAAAACAACTCAGGTATATCAGGGTTGAACCATTTACTTACTTCTCTCCGCTCTGTCGGCGGCTCTCCCCTCTTCATCTTGCTCACATATTTTTTCAGCGCATTAGCCATGTACGTTGCCGCAGTGCTCAGTAACCAGCTTGTTATGAAACCCCCTTTAGTAGATTTGTATCTCCTCAGCAGTTTTGGCAGAGCGGTCAGGTCGTGGTCTATGCATTCACCCATGAGTTGCCAGTGCTCCGGTCTCATCTTAGCTATGGTAAACGTTTCCTCGTTATCTAACGTAGGGCCGTGCATTGAAACGAAGTTCATCGGTACAATGAGGGAGGGGGTTCCTTTCAAATCCTCTACCAGTTCTATACTCCTGATTACATCATCCGCAGTCTCACCCGGAAGCCCGTTTATCAGCGTTGCAGCGTTGAACCACTTATTGTCGTCCAGGATACCAAAAGCTTGTTTGACTATCTCCGACCACTTCTCGGCGGGTGAGGGTAACGCTTTACCGCGCATGTGCATCGCAATCAATCGTGCGCTTCCGGTCTCTATTCCGGTCTGTGCACCCATCCACTCCTGATCGAGCATAGAATAGCATGTTTCTGCGACCGCATTGAGTAGATCGGGATTATGATAGACCGAAGCGAGAGCGATATGGCTCGCTCCAATACTCCTAATTCCGTCAATAGCTGCAACACGCTCGATTAGATTGAGAACATGTTCCCCGTTCGGGGTGATCCCTCTGGCACCATACCGTAGGATATCTTCGGAATGAAGTGAGATCGCCCTCTGCCCTGCGTCTATATTTCTCTCCACATCCCTTACAATATGCTCTACAGATTTGAAACGGAGCCTATACATGTCCGGTGTGCAGAACGAGCAGCCTCTTCCGCACCCCCTGCCTATCTCGACCAATCCGTGAATTGTAGCACCTCTGATGTTTGGTATCTCCTCTGCTTTCGGCTCTTCTCCGGTTATTATCCGCGGCAGTTCCTCACCCTCAAGGATCGATTTGAACATTTTAGGAACGGTGATTTCACCCTCACCGAGAAGTACATAATCAATGCTGAGTTTGTCCATGATCTTTTCATCCGCCAACTGCCATGCAGCTTGTCCACCTGCTACCACAATCTTCTCTTTCATTATCCGCTTCTTCATCAATTCAAAAAATTTCACGCGGTTGTACGGTGGTCCGATATTGAGCAGGTCAACAAACTCCGAGGTGGGTGGACTGATACCCAGGAAGTCATGTCCACTAATTCCGATTATTTCCGTCCTGCTGCCCGCCACCTTCTCCAAATCCTTCGGGTGAACAACTGCGACTTCATCCTCTCCAAACACCTCTGCTAAAGAAGCCTCCACAATTCTAAGTCCGAAGTCGGCATAAAGAGCTCGCCCGTTATTCCTCGGCACTGAGGGAGAGAAAACGTTGAAATAGAACCAATCGGGGATAATACCCTGGGGCATGCAGGTCGAGAATCCCACAAAGATCCCCCAGCGATACCTGCTCATCATCGTCTCATCAGCAGTCAAGACTATTTTAGGGCTGCTATTCGTTTTCGAGAATACCACGCAGGGGTTTTGCATCGTTATTCGTCATCCTCCCGAGCCTCATTCTCGACGGGTTCAACTCTTCTGAGGTAATCGATCGCATGCTCTACCTTCTCGCTGAGATGCTCGAGGTCCTTGATTCCCTCGAGATCATCCCTGAGCTGGTTGAGATATCCCATAACTCTCTCCCGTTCAGCCTTGATCAGCTCCACAAAGTTCACACTTGCCAGGTATCGGTTCTTTCTGATGCGTCGGAAGCGCGCTACCAAACCCATTCGTATAAGCGTATTCAGATAGTTTATGGTCGAGGAATAAGCGTAGCTCGTTCGTTCACTTATCTCTTCTGCAGAGAGCGGCTCACAGGATGCGATAAGCACCGCATAGATGGAACTGCAGCCTTCCCCTAAGCCCCAGTTCATCATCATTACTTTCACGCGTCTGACAATACCCTCCATAAGGGTCTCATGTTCCGCAGGTGTTACCATAATTATCATAAAAATCATATTCACTAAAATTGTTTTCGGTGGTATTCTACTTCCGCCTCTATAACAACCGCAATTTAAAAGCAGAGGATTTATACCACCTCTTTATCTTTTACCTACCCGGTGCTCTCAGCAAATAATCTATTAACACCAGAGCAACCATCGCTTCTGCTACCGGGACTATTCTCGGGCATATGCACGGGTCATGCCTACCTGTTATCGTTATCTCCACCTCCTCCATCTTCTCCAGGTCAACACTTCTTTGTGGCTTTGAGATGGAAGAAGTGGGCTTCACCGCTATTCTGCATCGTATCGGCTCTCCCGTTGAGATGCCACCTAAAATCCCACCTGCATTGTTCGTTCTCGTTCGTATCGTGCCTTCTTGTAGATACAATTCATCGTTCATCTCGCTTCCCTTCATCCCCGCCGCTTCAAAACCCGCGCCTATTTCCACTCCTTTCACTGCACCGATACTCATCAACGCCTTCGAAAGTTCTGCATCCAATTTGTCGAAGACCGGCTCGCCTAAACCTGCGGGAACACCGAGCGCAATCACCTCCACAATGCCACCCACACTATCTCCTTCTTCCTTCACCTCGGTTATTAACGCTTCCATTCGCCTCGCCGCTTCTAAATCTGCACACCTGACTGCGGTGCTCTCCGCATTCCTTATTATCTCCTCGACTAACGGGGCTCCGCCCCGTTGACCCCGAAAACCCTGTAAGGGTTTACTCACGTTCCTCGCTCGTATTCCACCTACTTCTACAACGTGTCCAAGAATTTGGATAGCATGGCTCGCTAAAATCTTCTTTGCGATTGCACCCGCGGCAACGCGCGCAACAGTCTCTCGTCCTGAAGCTCTCCCACCACCCCGGTAGTCCCTTATCCCATACTTCAGTTGGTACGTGAGATCAGCTTGACCCGGTCTCGCGATATCTTTGAGAGATTCATAAGGACTGGAATCCACATCTTTATTCCACACGAGCATAGAGATAGGAGTGCCAAGCGTTTTGCCGTCAAAGATGCCAGACAATATTTTCACCTCATCGGCCTCTTTCCTTGCGGTGGTTATTTCACTTACTCCGGGTTTTCTCCTCTCTAATTCACGCTGTATATCCGCTTCTGAGAGTTCAAGCCCTGCAGGACAGCCATCCACGACCACTCCCATCGCTTCTCCGTGCGACTCTCCCCAGGTGGTCACCCTGAATATCCTTCCAAACGAATTGCCTGTCATTTCAACTCTTCCCTCGCTATCACCATTCTCTGTATCTCTGAAGTGCCAACGGCAATGCTCAGTATCTTGGCATCTCGGTAATACCTTTCCGCCGGGCATCGTTTCGTGCACCCATATCCCCCGTGTATTTGCACTGCGTTTATCGCAGCTCTCTGCGCAACCTCCGAGGCGTAAAGCTTTGCCATAGACGCTTCTCTCGTAAATTGCTCGCCGTTATCCGCAAGGTAAGCGGCTTTGTACGTGAGTAACCGTGCTGCTTCTACCTCCATAGCCATATCTGCGAGCATGAATTGGACCGCCTGGAATTTGGCGATTGGCTGGGAAAACTGCTTCCTCTCCTTTGCATACCTCTTGGAGGCGTCGAGGCAGGCCTGAGCAATACCGACACCGATGCTGCCCAGTGCTATTCTATCCCGGTCCAGAGTTGCCAGCGCTATTCTCAGTCCGTCACCCTCGTCGCCCAGCCTCTTCTCCTCTGGAACCCTACAATCCGTAAACACCAAGCCTCCTACACTACAACCTCGCATACCCATCATATCCTCTATGTTCGCAAATGAGAATCCTTTTGTCCCTTTTTCAACAATAAAAGCACTCATCCCCTCCTTCTTTTTGCTCTTATCTGTGTAGGCAAAAACCACGTAGATATCTGCGACAGCGGTGTTGGTAATATACGCCTTTCTCCCATTCAACAGATATTCATCGCCGTCATGAACCGCGGTTGTTTCAAGAGAAGTCGGATCAGAACCTGCTTTAGGCTCTGTTAACGCAAAGGCGCCTAATTTGGAACCTTCGCACAAAGGTCTGAGATACCTCTCCTTCTGTTCCTCAGAACCCGCATAGTGGATGGGAAACATGGAGATGAGCATGGCTGCGCTTAAGCATCCAATGCTTGCACTCGCCCTTGCAAGCTCCTCTACCATGACCATATAGCTCATCAACGTTGCACTCGCACCGCCGTATTTTATCGGAAAGGGTAACCCAAAAAGGTTGAGCTCCGCCATTCTCTTCGCGATATCCAAAGGGAACTTCCCTTTTTGGTCTATCTCAGCCGCTCGTGGCAGTACCTCCTTCTCTACAAACTCTCTCGCTCTCTTCTGAACTGTTTTCTCCCCTTCTTTTAATTCAAACTCCATTCTCCTCACCACAAACCTTTTCTTAGAAAGAAAAGGTTTATCAAAAGAATATATCTTTCTTAATAAACGTTCTTTCTTTAGAAAGAAAGTTTGTAAGGGCTTATAAGAAAGCTTTACCAAAGAAATCTTTTATTACTGTGGTTATGTTAAATGAACGAGAAGATAAAAGGTTAGAGAGCGACGGATTTGCGCTCAGTAAGTTAGTTGAACGAGGGGGTAAGCAAAACGAAGAAACCTTCTGTGAACATAGGAATGGTGGGACATGTCGATCACGGAAAAACAACGTTAGTTAATGCTCTATCTGGTGAATGGACGGACAGACATAGCGAAGAGATGAAGAGGGGCATATCTATACGGCTCGGTTATGCGGATGCTACCTTCAGGAGATGTCCTATTTGCAAGGAGCCGGATTGTTATACCGTTGAAGAAATTTGCACGCATTGCGGGGCAAAGACTGAGGAGCTGCGAACGGTTTCATTTGTTGATTCCCCGGGGCACGAAGCGTTAATGGCAACGATGCTCAGCGGTGCGGCGATCATGGATGGTGCGGTGCTTCTTATCGCGGCTTCCGAGCCATGCCCACAGCCGCAGACGGAGGAGCATCTGATGGCCCTGAGCATTGTTGGCATAGCTAAAATCGTGATCGCACAGAACAAAATAGACCTCGTTTCACGGGAGGAGGCAATAGAGCATTATAAACAGATAAAAGAGTTTGTTACAGGAACAATTGCGGAAAACGCGCCTATTGTGCCTATCTCGGCGCAGCAGTCCGCTAATATAGATGTATTGATCCAGAGCATAGAGAAGGCGATACCCGCACCGCAACGGTCCTCTAATGAAACCGCGAGGATGTATATTGCACGCTCCTTCGATGTGAATAAACCCGGCACGCCTATTCCAGAGCTCAAAGGCGGGGTAATCGGTGGTTCTATACTCACGGGGAGGCTGAAAGAAGGTGATAAGCTCGAGATAAGACCGGGACGGATGGTGACGACTGGGGGTCGGGAGAAATGGATACCGATAGAAACAGAGATAACCTCGATCATTGTAGGTGGGGAACGGGTAAAGGAGGTGACTCCAGGCGGACTCGTGGGTATTGGTACGAAATTGGACCCATACATGACGAAAGAGGACTCGTTAGTGGGACAGTGTGCAGGGCAACCTGGTACGTTACCCCCAACATGGAATGAACTGACGATAGAATTTCAATTGTTCAAGCGTGCGGTTGGTGTAGCGAAAGAAGTGGAGGTCCCACCGATAAAAGTGGGTGAGTATATCATGTTAAGTGCAGGAACTGCGATTACGATCGGTGAGGTGAAGAGGGTGACGAAGAAGACCATTGAGGTGAAACTGAGCAGACCGGTATGTGCAGAAAAAAGCTCTCGCGTGGCAATCGGGAGAAAGATACACGAGAGATGGCATTTAATAGGTGCGGGTGTTATATCATGATTTTAAAAGAGTCCTCAGTTGCAGCTCGATAGGAACCCAAGAGATCTAATCTACTCGCGTGAAAACACAATCGTTCCATCCGAGACATCAGCCTTGATCGTATCGCCTTCACGGAACTCGCCATCCAGAATTTTCATCGACAAGGGGTCTTCGAGCATCCGTTGAATTGTTCGTTTCACCGGTCTCGCCCCAAATACCGGGTCGAATCCTTTACTCGCTATCAAGTCCTTTACCGCATCGGTCGCTGAGAGCGTAATTCTCTTCTCCCCGAGTCGGTCTTGCAGATACCGGAGTTGGATCTCGACAACCATCTTTATTTCCTTCTTGCCCAACGGATTGAATATGACCGTCTCATCAATGCGATTCAGGAATTCAGGTCTGAAGTTCATCTTCAGTATTTCCATCACCTTCTCTTCCAGATCCTTGCCTCTCAATTCCTGTATGAATGGAGTCGCAATGTTGGAAGTCATGATAATCACGGTGTTTTTGAAGTTCACGGTTCTCCCATGACCATCAGTGAGACGACCGTCGTCTAGGATCTGGAGCAGCAGATTGAAGACATCGGTGTGCGCCTTCTCGATTTCATCAAAGAGGATTACGGTATACGGTCTTCTTCGCACCGCTTCGGTTAAGAATCCGCCCTCCTCGTACCCCACGTATCCAGGCGGCGCACCGATGAGTCGTGCAATTGAGTGCCGCTCCATGAACTCCGACATGTCCATACGCACCATCGCTCGTCCATCATCGAACAGAAATTCTGCGAGTGCCTTTGCGAGTTCCGTCTTCCCGACGCCTGTTGGACCCAGGAATATGAATGACCCGATGGGTCTGTTCGGATCGCTGAGCCCTGCTCGTCCCCTTCTGATCGCGTTGGATACCAGAGAGATCGCTTTATCCTGACCCACAACGCGCTCTTTCAACCGTTCTTCCATACGAAGCAGTTTCTCAGTCTCGCCTTCCAGCATCCTCGAGACTGGTACTCCGGACCATTTCGCAACCACCTCCGCAACGTCCTCGTCATCAACCTCTTCTTTGAGCATCATCTGATCCTTCTGCAGCTCTTGCAATCTTTTATTCTGTGTATCCAATTCATTTTGCAGTTCGACCAGCGTTCCATATCGAATTTGTGCCACGCGTTCTAAATCGCCACGGCGTTCAGCCTGTTGCTCTTCCAACTTCACCTGGTCAATCTTCGCTTTGATCTCCCGTGTCCTCTGTATTATCTCCTTCTCATTCTGCCATCTCGCTTTGAGCTGGTCGCTTTTTTCCTTGAATACTGCCAGTTCCTTCCGAAGCTTTTCAAGCCGCTCCTTCGATTCCTTATCCTTCTCACGCTTCAAAGCCTGGTCCTCGATCTCCATTTGCCTGATTTTTCGCTCTACCTCGTCAATCTCAGCGGGCATGCTATCAATCTCCGTTCTCAACTTCGAAGCAGCTTCGTCAATCGCATCAATCGCTTTGTCCGGCAGGAATCGATCAGTGATATATCTGCTGGAAAGCGTGGCGGCAGCAATCAACGCGGAATCCTGAATCCTCACACCGTGATGCAGTTCGTAGCGCTCTTTTAATCCACGCAGAATCGAGATTGTATCCTCTACCGATGGTTCACGGACGGTAATAGGCTGGAACCTCCGTTCCAGGGCAGCATCCTTCTCGATATATTTGCGATATTCGTCGGTGGTAGTAGCACCCACACATCTGAGTTCTCCACGTGCGAGTGCAGGCTTGAGCATGTTAGAGGCGTCTATCGCACCCTCTGCCGCACCTGCTCCGACAACCGTGTGTAATTCATCAATAAAGAGTATGATCTGACCGGCAGCGGTATCAATCTCCTTTAGTACAGCCTTGAGTCGGTCTTCAAACTCACCCCTGAACTTCGTCCCGGCAATTAATGCTCCCATATCGAGGGCAACCACACGCTTATCCTTCAAGGTCTCGGGAACATCGCCGTTTACAATCCGCTGTGCCAACCCTTCAACGATCGCGGTCTTTCCCACGCCCGCCTCTCCGATAAGCACGGGGTTATTCTTCGTTCTTCGTGATAAGACTTGCATAACCCTGCGGATCTCATCATTTCGACCTATGACCGGGTCGAGCTTCCCTTTACGGGCGAGCTCTGTCAAATCACGCGTGTATCGTTCGAGTGCCTGATACTTCTCCTCCGGAGTTTGATCCACGATCCGCTGCTGACCACGGATACCTGTCAAAGCTTTGTATATCCTATCCTTTGTCACTCCCATCCCCTTAAGGATGTGCGGTGATGAGGGCTCATCCTCTTCTGCATCGGCAATCGCAAGGAGCATGTGCTCGGTGCTCATATACTCATCCTTCATCGCTTCTGCTTCTTTCCATGCATTCTCCAGCGTCTTATTCAATCGTGGCGTTATGTAAATCTGGTCGATTCCGCCGCCTCCATATACCTCGGGTAAGGAACTTAAATGAGCATCGAGACGTGATTTGAGCTGGTCAGCATCAACGCCTATTCTCTGCAATATCGGGACAATTATACCCTCCGATTGCTCAACCAGAGCTAACAAGAGGTGTTCCACATCTATCTGTTGATGATTATATTTGTCAGCGATATTCTTTGCTTCCTGAAGTGCCTCTTGCGCCTTTAACGTCAGTTTGTCAAGCCTCATAGGGTCATCACTCTATCCTATCTATACTATTATATATATCCTGAAAGTGGAATAAATAATTAATCCAACTGCTGTGCTGTTGTAGTTCTTAAAAGTTCTGGAATATCAGCAGAGTGTCGATCTTCGGGGTCAAAGTTCAATATGGGAGCCGAGAGATGGTGATGGTTGGTTTACCTAAGACACCTTTAAAGAGTTTACCTCCTTATCATACTCTTATTCTCCAATGAGTTCTTTTGGTAAAGCTTTTCTTTCTAAGAAAAGGTTTATTTCAGCACATCTAACAGAGCAACCCGCTCCAACACCAACATCTTTAACTTCTCCTCGCCGACCGCAGTTACTTCGTCTTCCGTTATGCTGAAAAACTCCTTTATTCTCCCTTTTTTATTCGAATTAGACAAGTCTGATTCCAATTCCCGTATTGGCACTTCCTCTATTCCTATCTTCCCCTTCACTTCCTCAGCAACGACCTCTAACTCTTTTTCGCCCCTTTCGTCCACAATAACAATTGCAACGTTTTTCTTGCCTTCTGTCACACCCATCCCCAGAGCTCTTTCTATCTGCCTCCTTCCCGACGCATATAAGAGAATCTCCAACCCTAAATCGCTTGTTATACCCTTTTCCCTCTTCAAAGCTCTTATCGCCTTTTCCACTGCGGATTGTATATGCTCCTCCCCCGCGATTAACTCCGCATTCATGGCTTGTATCGTAACAGCGTATTTATGCGCGATGGCTTTCAACCCGGAAAGAAAATCAGCTACATCTGATATACTGAGGTTACCAGCAACTATTCTGCAGTTGATTCCGTGCTCTTTTTCTTGCTTTTTGCCTTCGCTATCAAGCATATTACTATCTCTCTCTGAATCCCTTATCTACCTCAAAAGCTTATATACCTACCATAGCTCAAAAAGCTAAAGCTTATTTCACCTGAAAAACCGTATTGCGTGAGCACTCGAGGGACAGAAAAGCCATAGATGGACTCAAATTTTGGGTATAAAGAAATAAAACGTGCTTCCTTCCTCAAGTTTGCTTTCGACCCAGATTTTACCTCCAATTTTATCTATGATCCTCTTACATATACTCAGCCCGGCGCCTGTGCCCTCGTATTCATGAGGGTGTAACCTCTCTACAAGGGTAAAGATACGATTCAGATATCTCTCCTCGATGCCGATGCCGTTATCATGTACCCTGAAGAGGTAACTTCTCTCTCCTTCTTCACAGCAAATCTCCACTTTTTGCCTATCCGACTTATTGAACTTCAGTCCATTGTCAACGAGATTCGTGAGTAGTTCCTTCATCCAGAAACGCTGCGTGGAAATGGTCGGCAACGTCCCTGCAACTACTTCCCCGCCACGTTCCGCGATTCGCGCACTTAGATCCTCTTTTATCTCTTCTACCAGTTCATTCAGGTCAACCTTCTCTGCCTCGGTTTTGCGCTCTACCCGGCAGAAGGTGAGTAGCTCATTAATGAGCATATTCATCCTTTCCGCTGCTCTCCTCACTTTGTCTAAATAATCTTGCCCTCTATCATCAAGCGAATTGGAATAATCCTCAATGAGGAGCGTGTTATAAGCTTGAATAGAGCGTAGAAGTATCTTCAAGTCGTGTGATATCGCCTGTGCGAAATCTTCCAAATCCCGGTTCACTCGCCCCAGTTCCTCCATATACTTATTCAACTCCCCTTACGCTCTCTTTTGACGATGCTCCGTTCATTCATATATAGTAGAAAAGTCGTGACAATGGTTCATTCACTAACTATAAAAGAGAATATGTAGAGAGAGCACCTGTCAAAAGCACATTAAAAAGGAATAAAAAGAAGGGGGGAAAAATAAAATCACTTCTCGTATGCCCCTCCTAATACAACTTTATCGCAGGGATCCAGTCGGTATATCGCTTCCCGTTTGCATCAAACTTTTCTTTTAAAAAGAAACCTTTACTAAAGAAATAGTTTAATTGCTGGTATCCACTCGTTATATCTTTTTCCGTTGGCATCCGTAAATTCGGTGCAGTTTATCCAGCCGTTAGAGGTTAGCAGTGCATGTTTATGGTGAATCTGTGGATACGAGCCTGTGCGAATGGTGTAGTTATAGGTAGTTCCAGCCTGTAGTGTAAACGGCTGATCAAACGTAATGTTATGCCAATCGCCTTGATAGCCGTTCCAAGTTGCTATGGCATTCCAACCAGTACTGTTCCATATCTTCACGTATTCTGTATGCCCAA
>JACUTR010000104.1 GCA_014859735.1 Candidatus Methanophagales archaeon
TTCATCGGCAGTCCTAATCCTTTCGAGATCTCTGCCAATCTCTTTGGATCATCGTAATTGTTCACCGCGTCCACAATTGCCGAGGCCATCCTGGGTGGATTTTCTGATTTGAATATCCCTGAACCGACAAAGACACCGTCTGCACCGAGCCGCATCATGAGCGCCGCATCAGCCGGTGTCGCTATCCCCCCGGCTGCGAAATTCACCACGGGTAATCGCTGCAAGTTCGCCGTCTCCTGCACCAGTTCAAACGATACCTTCAACTCCTTCGCAACGTCTCTTAACTCCTCTTCATTTTTGCCCGTGAGCGATCGTATCTCGCCCATAATCAATTTCATGTGTCGAACCGCTTCCTTCACGTCGCCGGTCCCCGCTTCTCCCTTCGTCCTTACCATCGCCGCTCCTTCCGCTATTCGCCTCAATGCCTCACCTAAATCACGCGCACCACAGACGAACGGCACGGTAAATCCCTTTTTGTCCACATGATGCGTGTCCACCGGCGTTAGAACCTCTGATTCATCAATCATGTCTACACCGAGCGCTTCGAGTATCTCTGCCTCCATAAAATGCCCGATACGGCACTTAGCCATCACGGGTATCGTTACGGCATCAATGATCTCAGTGATAATCGCAGGGTCTGCCATTCGTGCTACACCGCCCGCCTTCCTGATATCCGCCGGAACGGCATGCAATGCCATAACCGCGATAGCACCTGCTTTCTCCGCCACTATCGCTTGCTCCGCGCTCGTCACGTCCATGATCACACCTCCCTTTTGTAAGGAGGCAAAACCTCTCTTTAAGAGCTCTGATCCGTGTCTGAGGTCCTCAATCACAATCTCTCTCTTCATGTTTACCCCTTCTTGTCTCTTTTGTTTCCTTCTTTGACGTGAGCATCGCGTCCTTACGTTCGTAATATCTTCTGGGCATATTTAATTTAACTTAACTTAACTTTGCGCCATTCATTTTATCATTGATATGTGAATACTCCTTTCTCTTTTTAAAAAGGTTTGAAATGCAACTTGCTTTTGAGCTCTCCGGTGAGCATGAAACACTGCCAAAGGCAGAGGTTTTCGCATGTTTAAGGACACTGAATGTTGCCTACGAGGAGCGGATCTTCTCGGATAGAATACTGGTGATTGATGCACAACTCTCACCGGAACGTGAACTTCTCGATGTTCTAGCAAAGCGATTGGGAATGACGCACCACATTTACGAAGTGAAAGGCAAGTGTGTGCCAGCTGAAAAGGAGCTACTGGAAATCGTTAATACCGCAGATCTAGAGGCTGTTATGGGAGAGGAGGACACCTTTGCCGTGCGTCTCCGGGGTGAGCATAAAAATAGCTTTTCCGTGAAAAGGAACGAGTTACCAATGATAGTGGGGGAACGCATAACGAGCAAGGGTTATAAGGTGAGCCTTAAGAATCCATCTAAAACGTTTGTCCTCCTGCTAACCGCACAAACCTGCTTCTTCTGCGTGCTCTTACATTCAGTGAAGAAGAAGCAATTTGAGGCGACGAAACCGCGGTTCAGACCATTCTTTTTGCCCGGCGTGATCATGCCGAAAGTTGCTCGTGTTCTGGTTAATCTCAGCGGTTTAAACGCGAAAGAGCTTTTTCTTGATCCCTTCTGCGGCACGGGCGGGATATTGATAGAGGCAGGTATGGTGGGAGCGCGGATAATAGGTAGTGATGTACAGGAGAGGATGGTGAGAGGTGCAAGGGAGAATTTGCACTTTTTTGGACTGCCTGGGGATTGCGTTGTAGGTGATGCCGCTCAGTTACCGTTAGGAGATAATACTGTGGATGCTGTCGCAACTGACATGCCGTATGGTAGGTCCTCCTTTGTATCAACGTCACGATACAAGAATGCCGAATCGCACGCCGCATTCCTGGAACGGCTATACCAACATGCTCTGGATGAGATCCACCGTCTACTCAAACCCGAAAGGAAAGCAGTTATCGTCTCAAGTTCTCCTCCTTCTCATTATTTTTACCCGAAACACGATTTCCAGCTCCTCGAGACGCACGTATACCGGGTTCATAAAAGTTTAAACCGCTACATAACCGTACTTAAAAAAGAGTGAACGTGAAACGAAAAAGAATTAAGGATTTAAGTGAAGAAGAGTGGGCTGGCTTTCATGGTGAAAAGGAGATAGCGGCAGTTATGCCCCGCGTCAAGGAAATAATCGCGGAGGTGAAGAGGAGAGGGGATGCGGCACTGCGGGGCTATACCGAACGATTTGACGGGGTGAAACTGAAAGAGATAGAAGTGAAACGGGAAGAGATTGCTGCTGCAAAGAGTAGTGTGGACGAAGATACGGTCCGCTGTATCGAGGCTGCATCGACCGCGATACGAAAGTTCCATTACCGGCAGAAGAGGCAAGCATGGTTAGAGGAATTTAGTGAAGGTATCTCTCTTGGCGAGCTGTTTGTGCCGTTTGATCTGGTTGGCGCCTATGTCCCGGCATCCTACTTCAGCAGCGCTTTGATGTGCGTGATTCCGGCGAAGATAGCCGGGGTACGGGAGATCGTGGTATGCACACCTCCGGGAAAGGATGGGAATGTAGACCCTCTGACGCTCGTTGCTGCTGAAGTCGCAGGTGCGACGAGGATATTCAAGGCAGGTGGTGCTCAGGCGATTGCTGCTCTCGCTTTTGGCACTGAAACGATCCCCCGGGTGCAGAAGATAGTGGGCCCCGGGAACGTGTATGTAACCGCCGCGAAGCTAGCATCTCGAGCAGAAGGCGTGGAAATAGATTTCCCCGCCGGTCCTTCTGAAGTTTTAATAATCGGCGATGAAACTGCGAATCCCTCGTTCATTGCTGCGGATATGCTCGCACAGGCAGAGCATGGCGAGAAGTCACCGGCGATCCTTCTTACCGACTCCGCACGAACAGCGGCGGAAGTGGAGCGGGAACTTGGAGCAGAGGCGGGTAGAGAGAGGGGAACACAGCTCTGGATATTAATCGGGGAGAGCCTGGACGAGTGCGTAGAATTTGCCAATGAATATGCACCTGAACACCTCGAACTCATGGTAAGAGAGCCAATGGACGTTTTGAAGCGGATAAAAAATGCCGGATCGGTCTTCATAGGCACTTATTCGCCGGTAGCCGCGGGTGATTATGCAACGGGGGCAAATCATGTGCTTCCAACCGCAGGCTATGCGAAGCTCTTCTCCGGGCTTGACGTTGACCACTTTATGCACCGGGTTACCGTACAATGGTTGGATAAGGAAGGATTAGAGCGGATAAAAGATACCGTGGTGAGATTGTGTAATGCGGAAGGTATGGAAAAGCATGCGCGGTCAATAGAGAAGAGGTTTTCTGGCTGATTTGTAGGACCACATGGTATAACCTGCTGCCACTCCGCACAGGCAACACCAAAGCTATCTCATCCTCAATGGGTATCCAATCAATAAAGTATATTTTATGAAATCATTTAAAGGGAGAGATGGACAATGCCCTTACGGCGCAGCGTGAGGGTATGTATAAGATAAGATGCTCTCAAGAAGATTGAACGGAATAGAAGAGTCTGCAACCATAAAAATGGGCCATTTAGCGAAGCAACTGCAGGAAGAGGGGAAAGACGTCCTGAACTTTTCGCTCGGTGAACCTGACTTCAAGACCCCGGACCATATCTGCGAGGCGGCGAAGAAGGCCTTAGACCTTGGATACACGCACTATACGAGCAGTGCAGGCATCACGGAGTTACGGGAAGAGATCGCGAAGAAGATAAGGGAAGAGAATAAGGTTGATGTAAAAGCAGAAGATGTTATCGTGACGACGGGTGGCAAACAGGCGATCTACGAGGTGATGATGAGCGTTTTGGATGAAGGGGATGAGGTCATTTTCCTTGACCCCGCATGGGTTACGTTCGAGGCAGCCGTGAGAATAGCGGGAGGGAAACCGAGATGGGCGAAAAGGGTGGAAAAGGGCGTGAAATACGATTCACTGGAGTCCGCGGTATCAGAGAAGACGAAGATGATAATACTAAACAGCCCAAATAATCCCGTCGGCTATGTTCTCGGCGAGAGCGAGCTGAAAGAAATTGCTGAGTTCGCACTCGAGCATAACCTCCTGGTGCTCTCTGATGAGATATATGAGAAGATCATATACGGAAGAAGGCACGTGAGCATTGCGTCTCTTGACGGCATGCGAGAACGAACGATAATTATTAACGGGTTCTCGAAGACTTATGCGATGACGGGCTGGCGAATAGGGTATGCGATTGCACCCGCTGCGATAATAACGGGGATGTTAAAGATACAGCAGCATTCGGTAACCTGTGCACCGTCTATTTCACAATTTGCAGCTTTAGCCGCGCTTATAAACTCGCAGGAATGTGTGAAGGAGATGGTAGCGGAGTTCAAGAGGAGAAGAGAGGTCATTGTGAAGCGGCTCAACGATCTCGGGCTGCGATGCTTGAACCCGGAAGGTTCTTTTTATGCCTTTGTAAACACCTCGAATTATGGAAATGACTTGGAATTCACCGAGCGGCTGCTCAAAGAGGTATATATCATCGTTACACCGGGTTCCGCATTTGGACCCGCGGGTAAAGATTACGTGCGGTTTTCATTCGCAACATCAATGGTAAATATTGTAGCGGGTATGGAACGGATAGAAGAGATGCTCCGCTAACGATTTTTTACG
>JACUTR010000013.1 GCA_014859735.1 Candidatus Methanophagales archaeon
GCAAGCAAAAAGCTTTACCAAAAAATTCTTGTTTCTTTAGTCAAGTTTTCTTTTCGAAAGAAAAGTTGTTGGTAGTATTGGGATTTTGGATTTATTTGGTAGTATTGGTTATTGGGATTTGGGATTTTAAAAATGGGGAAAATAAATCTCGGTGGCATCGTTCCCTTTTCTACCATAGACTGGCGAGGAAAAGCAGCGATGGTCATATTTCTGAGAGGTTGCCCGCTCCGCTGCCGGTATTGCCAGAATTATAACCTGTTAGAGGGCACTCACTACGTCGAGATGAAAGAGCTAGAAGAGGAGCTAATAAAAAACGAGGGTTTCATAGATGCGGTGGTTCTCTCTGGTGGTGAGCCCTTCATGCAACCCCACGCAGTAGAAGCAATCGCACACGGTGCAAAAAAGCACTCACTCTTCGTTGCCGTGCAGACAAACGGGTTTTATTCCGATATTATCAAATCGACGCTCAAGCGAAACCTAATTGATAAAATCCTCCTCGATTTCAAGGCGCCCCTATCAGATGAACGATTGTACGAGAGCCTAACAACGGTCGCCGGGGTAGCAGGAAGCGTAAAAAATACGCTCGACGTGTGTATCCATGCTCCAAAGAGCATAGATCTCGAACTGGTAACAACGGTATTCAAAAATCTTGTCGGTTCTGAGGAAGTGAAGCGCATAGCAAAAGATATCGAGGAGGCGGGTGCTGCAGGCTACCCGTATGTCATACAACAGGGGAGAACTGAACACGTTCCTGATAGAGCGATAAAGGAGGATGATATGTTCAGCCATGAGGAGCTGAAAGAACTCGCAGCGGATGCGTACCATGCCGCGGATCTTAAAGAAGTCAGGATCAGAACTAAGGAGGATGGCGAAGAGGTGATTTATAGGAGGAGAAAATGAAAAATTCCAATGACAGATACTACCAAATCCCAAGTAAATCCCAATTCCCAAATTCCAAAACCAAGGAAGAGAATGAACAAATGGTAGTATTGGGATTTGGGATTTGTTTGGTAGTATTGGTATATATTGGGATTTGTGATTTTTAGAACTATGGGGTGAAGAATCATGGTAAGCGTTTTTCTTGAGGCTGTTCCCGCAAACATGCTTGTCGCACGAGCAGTTTGCAACGATAATAAAGATAACAATGCACATTACACCTGTTTCGGGATGATGATACGGATACGGGGGGATGAACGGCTTGTCCTGAAGAGGGGGATTATCGAAGAGGCTATTGGCCGTGGCTTGACCGAGAACGAATGGCAGAGTGTTACCTGGCTTTACATCGGTTCAATCTCCAAATTTGAACAAAATGAAGCGGTATTCGAGGATTCAGAGGAATCAAAGGTTGTGGATAGATATTGGGACGACCAGTTAGAGAGTATCAAAGGGAAAGGGGAAACTTAAAAAGTGGTTATTGTATAATCAAAGAACATGGTAAAAATAAAATGCGTTTACTGGAAGGATAAAATCGGTGGTGAAACAGAGAAATTAGAAACAGAGGCTTTCAGCTACGGCTTCACCTTCGGTCCGCATGGCGAATGGGAGATGGTTATTGCAAAGGAGGATAAAGAGGTGAGGAAAAACGAACTTGTGAACATACTGATAAATGAGATCGATTTGCCTCCGAAGGCGATTGTTCTGCCCTGCATCATAATGCGGCATGCGCTTGGTGTCGTCGTTTCGCTTGCAACCGTGGGGGAGCCGAAGAATGTTGAGGAACGGAGAGTTCTTACTGAGGTCATTTTTCAGCCAATATGCGACGGTGTGGTGAATAAAGGTGAATTACTCGGTGTTGTAAACGTATTTTACGCTGCAATCGAACGAAGACTTGCAAGGGGAGCTGCGGAAAAGTGGCTGATGGAGAGACTCAGGTTTTAGCATTTGTCGGCGCACCGGCGGCGGGAAAGACCGAAGCGGCATCAGTAGCAGTGGAGATGGGCATTCCCGTCATAACGATGGGGGACGTGATAAGGGGTGAGCTCAGAAGGCGAGGGCTTCCGGTAAGCGACGAAAACGCAGGCAGAATTGCAAACGACCTGCGAGCGCGCGAAGGAATGGATGCGATTGCGAAACGGTGCATCCCGCTTATCAAAGGTATCAAGGACGTAGAGGGGGAAAAAGCGAAAAAAAGGGTTATCGTGGTTGATGGAATAAGAGGCATAGCAGAGGTAGAAACGTTCAAAAAAGAATTTGGCACTGATTTTGTTCTTGTTAGGATCGATGCACCTCGTATCCTCAGGTATGAACGAATAAAAACCCGTGGTCGGGGCGATGATTTGTTAAGTCTCGAGGGATTTGAGGAGCGAGGGGAACGAGAGAACCGGTGGGGTATGGGAGAAGCGATGAAAAAGGCTGATAAGGTTGTAAAGAATGAAGGCTCTTTGGAGGAGTTTAAAGAAGAGATAAAAAGAATTTTAGATCACTAAGGCTGAATTTTTGACGTTATTTGGACGATATTAACGGCACGTGGTGCTTCCGTGCTTTCAGTGGGAACCAGCCGATATTGCCGCTTTGCTCTGCTCCCCTTTCGCTCTAAACTACCCTCTGAATGCATACTCGCCAGATAGGTTGATATCGTGCTCAGTCGCAGATTCTCCTCGAAGACCTCTTCATATGTTCTTCGTATCTGTGAAGAAGTGAACCAATCCTTCGGTGCCTTCTCGTCATAGCGTAAAAAGGAAGCCAACCTCTCCTTTATCGTGAGATCTTCGGCATCGGGATCATAAGGATTCCGAACGGGGAGAGGAGAAAGCTGTGCCTCTAAAAACCGTAAGACGTCCCTTATCGTGAGCTGTCTGGACATCTCACTCTGTAAATCACCCTCTTTCTCTATGGATGATTTCACTCCTTCTTCATCAGTCACCTCGACCCGCACCTTTATTGCCACCTTCACCACTTCACCCTTTCACTGAACGAATGAAACAAAAGGTGAGGTTATATATAAAGGTATAGGGTACAGGCAAGGGCAACCCGCTTATTTCCTCTGGAGCGAAGCAATGAATACGTGAATCATATACGGCGTTAAAAACTTTATACCATAAAAGATAAAATCTTTAGATAGTGGAGGAGCACGTCGGAATTGGCAGAGAAGAGAGATTACTACACTGTTTTGGGTGTAGAGAGAGGAGCATCGAAGGACGAGATAAAGCGTGCGTATCGGAGATTAGCGAAAAAATATCACCCCGATCTGAATAAAGATAACCAGAAAGAGGCGGAGGAGAAGTTTAAAGAGGTATCTGAGGCGTATGAAGTGTTATCAGATTCGCCGAAGCGGGCAAATTACGATCGATTCGGGCATGCCGGCGTTGATTTTGGCCCTGGCGGATTTGATTGGTCCCATTTCACGAGGTTTGGCGATATAGAAGATATATTTGGTGATTTATTCAGTGATTTATTTGGTGTTGATTTTGGATTTGGCAGAGGTAGAGGCGGTCGGGCGGATATAGGGTCTTCCCCATTTGCTGACCTCTTCGGCAGGGGAGGATATGGATATACCCGGGCAGAGGAACGATACAGAGCAGAACGAGGGAGCGATATCAGGTATGACCTTGAGATAGAGCTCGAGGATGCAGCGAAGGGACTGGAGAAAGAGATAAGCATTCTTAAAGAGGAGAGCTGCCCCTCCTGTAAGGGGACAGGTGCGAGTTCAGGTGGATTAGCGACCTGTTCTACGTGTGGAGGAACCGGGGAGGTAAGAAAAGTGCAACGACAGGGCTTTGCTCAATTCATTTCTATATCCACCTGTCCGCGATGCGGAGGAAGAGGAAACGTGGTAGAGAAGCCGTGCGCGGATTGTCATGGAAGCGGGGAAATTAGGGTGAATAAGAGACTCTCAGTGAGAATACCACCCGGTGTGGATACCGGAAGCAGATTAAGGATTGCCGGTGAGGGAGGAGCAGGGAAAAGAGAAGGACCACCAGGCGATTTGTATGTACAGATTCATGTGAGAGAGCATGACTTCTTGAGGAGAGCGGGGAATGACCTCGTTTGTGACGTCCCTGTTCGCTTTGCTCAAGCGGCACTTGGTGATGAGCTAGAGGTAAGGACGATAGATGGTAGCATCGCGCGAATAAAAATGCCTGCCAGCACGCAATCAGGCACTATTTTCCGGCTAAAAAACAAGGGAATGCCGGATTTAAACGGTTATGGCAGGGGGAACATGCTGGTGAAAGTGAAGGTTGCAACGCCAACAAAGCTGAGTAAGAGGCAGAAGGAATTGCTGGTTGAATTTGATAAAGAGGAACAAGAGCAGGAAGAGGAGGAGAGGCAAAAGAGAAGGTTCTTCGGGTGGAGCAAAAAACAGAAGTAGATACGGTATAAAAAAGGAGGCGGTGGAAGGTATGGAGGCGAAAGGAGCAATACGGACCCCTATAATCTCTGTTCTGGGACATATCGATCATGGGAAGACCACGTTACTTGATTCTATCAGGGGGACAGCAATAGCAGAGAAGGAAGCAGGTCGAGTTACACAGCATATCGGCGCAACAGAAATTCCTATTGCAACGATAAAAAAGATTTGTGAACCCTTAAAAAGTGACTGGACGGAGATAGCTGTCCCCGGATTGCTGTTCATTGACACTCCCGGTCATCATGCCTTTGCCTCCTTGAGGAAAAGAGGAAGTGCGTTATCTGATGTCGCGGTTCTCGTGGTCGATGTGATGGAGGGATTTCAGCCTCAGACCTACGAATCGTTAAACGTGTTACGATTATTTAAAACTCCTTTTGTCGTCGCATTGAACAAAATAGACAGGATAAAAGGGTGGAATTCAAAGAAGAGCCCGTTCTTTATTAATTATAACGACCAGCCGGACTATGCGAGGAAGGAGGTGGATGCGCGGATATACGAGATCGTCGGCGACCTTTACGATAAAGGCTTCTCGGCTGAGCGGTATGACCGGATAAAAGACTTCGCAAGGAATGTGAGTATCGTGCCGGTGAGTGCGAAGACCGGAGAGGGTATTGCGGATCTGCTCCTCATGCTGATAGGCTTATCGCAGAAGTTCTTTGAGCGAACCTTGCGGCTGCATTTGGAAGAAGCGGGTGTCGGCACGATCTTGGAGAAGAAAGAGGAAAAGGGTCTCGGAACTACGATTGACGTGATACTCTATGATGGAAAGCTCCGTGTGGGTGATACGATCGTTTTAGGAAGTACCGAGGAGGAACCAGTAGTGACCAAGGTGAAGGCGTTGTTAAAGCCACGCGTTTTGCAAGAGATACGAACGGAACAGAGATTTCTTCATGTCAAAGCGGTGAATGCCGCTTCTGGTGTGAAGATAGTAGCTCCAAATATAGACACGGCTCTTCCCGGTTCGCAGGTGCGAGTAGTGAAAGAGGGTGAGGAGCTTGAAAGCGTGGTGAAAGAGGTGAAGAGCGAGCTCGAGGAGCTGAAGATGGAGACCGTTCCAGAAGGAATAATCATAAAGGCGGATACCATCGGCTCGCTGGAAGCACTTACTCTGGAGCTGAAGGAGGAAGGGGTAGAGGAGATAACAAAAGCAGAGGTCGGGAATATATCCAAAAGGGATGTGATCGATGCGACTACGGTAAAGAACCGTTATTTCAGGGTTGTTTTGGGCTTTAACGTGGATATTCTCCCGAACGCGAAGGAAGCAGCCTTGCAAGCCGGGATACCCGTTTTTATAAGCGATGTTATTTACCGATTGATCGAAGAGTATGAGCAGTGGGTGAAGGAGGAGAAGGAGAAAGAGAAACGGGAGCTCATGGAACGGATGACTACTCCTGCCAAGATAAAGATACTGCCAGGTTGTGTATTCAGGCAAAGCAAGCCTGCTATCGTGGGTATAGAAGTTCTTTCCGGGAAGATAAGAACCGGTGTGGAATTGATAAAAGCGGATGGAACGAATGTTGGGCCGATAAATGAGATACAGGATAAAGGAGAGAGTATACAACGTGCCGAGCAGGGGATGCAAGTGGCAATCGCCCTGAAAAAACCAACGGTAGGGCGGCACATACATGAGAATGAGGTGTTATATGTGCGTATTAGTGAAGAGGAACTGAAAGAACTAAAAGCAGTAAGTGGTATGCTCTCCTCTGATGAAGAAGAAGTCTTGGAGGAATTGGTGGCGATTAAGCGAAAAAGGTATTCCAGTTTGGAATGAATAACGTGTACCCTAACTTCTCGTGCTCATACAGAAATACTTTTAGTATGAATGGCGAAATCATATGTGCCTCATTAAACGATGAAGGAGTTATAAGAAGAAGGGGGATATGAATAAAGGAGAAGGAAGAGAGAAATGCAAATTGTGATAAGTGATCCAAAAACAGGGAAGGCGTATAAGGTAGAGGGTAAGGATACCGAAGCGAGTGCACTCTTCATTGGGAAACGGATCGGTGATGTGGTGGATGCGGATATGCTTGGCTTGGGCGGCTATGTACTGGAGCTAACGGGTGGCTCGGATAAAGAGGGTATGCCGATGCGAAAAGATGTATCGGGTACTGTGCGAAAACGGATTTTAATCACCTCTCCGCCGGGGTACAGGCCAAAAGAGGGTGGTAAAAGGAGGAGGAAGTCCGTCAGGGGTAACGAGATATCAAGCGAGATATCGCAGATCAATGTGCAGATAAAGGAGTATGGGCGGAAGTCAATAGAGAAGTTGTTGGTAAAAGCGGAAGAATCTTGATTGAGCCATGTTTGAACGGATAATAGTGCCAGTAGATGGTTCTGAAGCAGCGAAAAGAGCGGCGAAAAAAGCGCTCGCTCTTGCACAATTGAGTGATATACGAGTTGTAGTAATGCATGTACTCAATGTCCCCGATCTACCATCTCTCGACGCGTATCCAGGTGCACTCCGGTATCAGGAGATGCACGAATTTATCCAGAAGGAAGGGCACTTGTATCTCGATGAGATCGAAGAATTAGGGAACCAGATGGGTGTTACGGTTTCAAAGAAGCTCGTTGAAGGTCATCCGGCTGAGGAGATTATCAGAGTAGCAAGAGAGGATGACCTGATTGTCATGGGGAGTAAAGGACGGACAGGGCTTGAGAGACTATTCATGGGCAGCGTTGCGGAGAACGTTGCACGTCATGCTTCCTGTCCGGTGATGATTGTGAAATAGATCTCACTGCGTGGTTCATTTCATATTCGCTTCGGTTTTTTAGGAGTTTTCCAATTTTTTCCACGTGGCCGTTACAATTGTGGGTTTGTTTTTGAGGTGAGAACCAGATTCTTGAAGGTTGCGCTCCAGAAGCTTTCAAATTAAGCGTTATTTTTACCTAAAATTGATTCAATCATCTCATCTCCAGATTTATTGTCATTCTCCTCAGATTCCAATTTTTCTTCAATAATAGCGAATATCTCTTTTTTATCCCTTATCCTTTCTTCATCAAAGAATGATGAGATAATTTCTCTGAAAATTTTTATTATGTCGGGTTTGAGTTGGTAGTCTGAATAATAACTCTCTTTTCCAATTTTTATAGGAAACTTGATTTCATCTCCGTGGACTATTGTCGATCTCAATTCATAGACGTCTCGCATAAATTTATAAATTTTGGTTATTTTCTCTTTTGAATCTCCAACTAAGAATCCAGATTTCAATTCAATTCTCATTCCGATACGGCTTTTCTCTTTTGTTCCAAATAAAGCTTCAAATGCAATAACATAGTCAATTATATTGTCCTCAAATCTCTTCTTTTCGTATGCCAAATTGAATCGTTCAAGAGCAATGAACATCTTCTTATCGTCTGTGAATCTTAATGATTTTCTATAAAACTCTTTGAAGCCTTCAGTCTCCTCCCTCTCCAAACTATAGCATCCCCTCGAATTTCCATATCACATAAATTAAAGTGAATACCTTTTGGAACCACCCCCCAAAAAGGTACTTGAAAATTTTCAAGCGGGTTATGGAAGTTTCCATCTTTAAAAAGCCTCAAAAGTGCAACAATTTCAATGAATTTCTTTTCACAAAAAGCAGTCGCGTTTTGGTATGCACTATAAGTCCATTCGTCGACATCTTCTAGATTTCTAAATTCGTTTTCGTCATACGTATATTCAATTGTGAATTGAATATCATCGAGTTTTTTCAATTTAAAATCGGATTGGGATGTTGGTATCTTATTCACTAAATCGCAGGCATAAGCATATTCTTCAGTTTTCTCTATTTCTTCTATTTTTGAATATATTTGCCTACTTATTTTATCGTTCAGCAAAAACGAAATTGGAGGAATATTCCTAAGATCGACATCAATATTAAAATCTTCGAATTCAAATCCACTCCTGTCCAAAATAGCTAATGATTTTTTAACTAATTCTTTCATGCCGTTGTAAATTTTCTCATCCTTAAATGTCATTTAGGAAAAATCCTCCATTCCTCATATTGAATTAAAAATATATTTAGTGAACCCTAAAGGCTAAATTTGCTTTTTAGTGGACGCTTTCTTCGTCACTTGCATTTAGGCGAGTCCTTCGTGCTACTTCGCACCTAATTTTTTACGTTCTATCTTAACCCCCGATGGTGCCACGATCACCTGGTCGTCCGCGATACCAGCAATATCCCCTCCTACATCTAAAGCCGCCATCTTCAAGTCTTTTATCACCTTCTCTACCAGACCTTTGTCCTTCTTCGCCAATGATATATTCAGGATCAATATATTACCCGCATATAGCTCCTTTTTCAACTCCCGAAGATCGTATAAGCCAGTCAATTCCGCGATCTTTATGTACATCTTCACACCTTCTTCCTTGAGCTCCTCTTCATACCCTTCTAAGTCCAGGTCCACGTGATCCGCCTCTTCCTCTATTCCCTCGCTCTTCACAAAGAGCTTCTCAAAACTTTCTTTTAATCCCATTTCTTCATCATACACTCTCTAATACAATAAATACTCACCTGCACCCCCGATTCCATACCGTTTTTATTCGCTCGCTTTGGGTTTAACCTTGAGTTCTATCAACATACCAGTCTCTGCATCAGCTATTATCTTATGCGATACACCCAAATCACTACCCCTCGTGTCCACAACCCTTTTATAATTCAGCGCTTCCGCTGATTTCGGTGATGTTGCCTCTCTAATTATCTCCTCTTCTTTCTCCATCTTCTTCCCTTACCTCCTCCCAACCACCCAATACCTACTAACAAGTAAAAGAGAATATAAATGTATCTTTTCCTATCCATTCCAATCCAATCTTCACGGCGGTCCTTCTCAATCATACTCACCCGAAGGAGGATGATGAGCCTTTTCGCGGTTATTAATGGTTTATCTGCAATTATTCCCAACACGAGGCTTAAAAATCATATTTGTGATGGCTTTCCTTTAACACGTCATACATACAAAAGCAGCGAATTTTTTAGTGCTCAAAGCCCTTATCTTACGAGGCGGTCTTATAACTGTATATTGATACTTCTCCCACAGTATGGGCATTCTGGCTTTGTAATCCGCTTGCAGGTCTCCAACACGGGTTCTAACCGTGCACCACTTATCTTTTTGTAAAATGAATCACTAAACGCCTTCACATCGACATTCGCTGCATCTAAGAACGGCGCTATCTCAGTGAGTGCCTGTTCACTGATATACCCGTTCGTCACGTACACGGTGTACAGTCCCGCGCGTTTCGCTAATTTCGCACTATCATACGTGTATTCAAACCATATTGTTGGTTCATTGTACGTCCATGTAATGAATGCCCTCGCATCTCGATCTCTTCGCTTGACGTACCGCTTCCTCGGGCGATATTTCCATCACGTGGACCTCGCCCGCCTCAGCCGTTGATAGATATGCTCCAGTTCTGGCAGTGCTTACATCTGAAATTGCAGGAGATGGTGCCGAGCGAAAAAACAAGCGACCCGGGGAAGAAATGATAGAGCGGCTTCTTTTCTATCGGGTCCACGTGTGCGGAGGACACAGCACCATAAATAAGCGTGTAGAGTTTCCCATCTCTGTTTTGCCTTGTTCTGCATACCCCATAGCCATCTTCTGCTATACTGCACTGGTGTGCGCAGATAGCGCACCGTACCTTTGCATCTTCCGTGGTATACCGCATCGCCTCTTTTAACGCCATAAGATCTCCTCCGCAACTCTCTTCACCTCCCCTCTATATTTCCCAGGCGTATAGACCCCTACCTTATAATTCTCCTCGAATACTCGACTGAGCGTTGCCACAAGCGATGAAACGTCCCGTAGACTCTTAAACTCATTCGCGACAAAAACTTTCGCCGCACTTTCTTCTAACTCATCTCCTTTGCGACCTTGAAAGTCCAGTAAGACATATTTCTTATCAACGCCCGCTCGCGTGCTTATCGCCTCCTCAACCTCCAATCTCCTCCGCTCATCGCTCAATTCCTCTGCTATACCCTCGTCCAGCTCGTTTACGTTTGTATATACCGCCCGTTTGAATAATCGCCGCTCGTTTATCCGTGTCATGATCTCTTGTGGATAGCCATTCGCATTCCCCAGCGCATTGTTTATCTCAGAATCATCCATTTCTCTTAATGCCAGTGCGTAGTGCCGAGCGTAGTCTTTCGATTCAGATCCCGACTCAATGAAATCCTCGAGTGCATTCAAAAACATCAACTGCGCTATCCGACTTGTGTGATGATTATAGACCGTAGGATGCATCAGGAATCTCGAAAAGAGCAGATATTCAGCGGGGAGTATCCCTTTTTCAGTTATAACGAGCTCTTCATTGACGAAATCCAGCCCGTGAATAAGCCTTATATTGTCAACAACCCCGTATGCCACGCCCGTATAATATGAATCCCGCACCAAATAATCCATCCTGTCCACGTCGATTTCCCCATTTAGAATCCTTGAAAAATCCCGCTTCGCCACATAGCCCGTCCTTTTTCCTTTTATATAGCCCATTATCTTTCGCTTATCCAGGCGATATTCTTCTAAGACTTCTGCAATAGTCGTTGCCGCTGATTCAGCATCTTTGTTCTTTTCCCTCTTATCTCCATACTCAAAAAGTACGTCTTCAACCTCTTCATGGCCCTTCCCCGTGTACTTCTTTATCAGTGGTTCGGTCACGTGCGAGTAAGGACCATGTCCGATATCATGGATCAAAGAAGCGGCAAGAAGCTCCTTCTCTTCCTCTTTCACTACTTCGAGTCGGGCAAGCAAAACGGTCATGAGGTAATACGTTCCAAGGGCATGCTCGAACCTCGTATGATTCGCCCCGGGATAAACGAGATAGGAGAAGCCAAGTTGTCTTATTCTCCGCAGCCTCTGCATCTCCACCGTGTCTAATATCGCAATTGCAAGTTCGTCCAGTTCTATATATCCATGTATCGGGTCTCGTATTACCTTTCGCATCAAAAAACCTTTTCTTTAAAAGAAAAGCTTTACCAAAAGAAAAGCTTTCTATTTGTTTTCTTTTAGCACAAACCTTTTCTTACGAAGAAAAGCGTTACCAAAAGAATTATCTTCTTAGCACAGGTTCTTTTTTTTTAAAAAGAAAGTGTTTTGCAAAAAGAAAAAGTGTAAAGAAAGTTTGATCAAAGAAAAAGATTTTCTACGGTAAGCGCTCCATAATCCTCTTCACTTTCCCCGCAACGTCCACCGCGGTATTACCAAAAATTCTGATCATTGGCTCCTTTCCCACTGCACCGAGATCGAAGACCACATCTGGTAAAAACTCCTTGCCCGCTTCTCGTACACCCCACTCCATCGTTTTCACATCTGCAGGTTCTTTACCCCGTTCGAATGACGAAATTCTCAGCCCCAACTTCTTGCACCGGTCTACTATCTCTGATGAGTATTTCACGTTAATCGCGCTTCTTCGCTCTTTATCCCGTTCCATCATTGCTAAGATCATTCGTGCAACATGACTACTGACGCCGAAATCCACACAGTCCGCTTTTATTCCCTCTTTCGTATGAACGATTCTGCCATCCACCGCAGCAACGTCCTTCTCGCTCTCTGTATCTTCTGTTGCCATCCCTATGTTTGTTCCCACCTCAGGTATGATCGTTTCAAATCCTTCTATCCTTTTCAGCATTCGAACAGCTTCCTTTACGTTTTCGAGGGTCTGATACCTGTCAGCGTCTCTCCGCAATCCATGCATTTGGTCCACCACGATCATATTAGACACTTCAGTACCACCTGATATCGCTTCATGCACAAACCTTTTGGCAGCAAAAGCGGCATCTCGCAATTTTTGACCTTTCGCCAGTTCTGCAGCCAACGCAGCGGAGAAGGAACACCCACCCCCGTGCACGATCTTCGCTATTTGTACGGCATGCAAGCTTATCTCCTCGAATTTCCCATCGTAGAGCAGATCTGTTGCTTTACCAGCTGCTATCTCCTGCTCGAGATGCCCACCTTTTATAATTACCGCCGCAGCGCCCAGTTTGTGCATTGTAAGGGCGGCTTCTTTTGCATCCTCCGTATTCCTTATCTCCATCCCGGAAATAAAGCTTGTTTCAGGAACATTTGGCGTTACAACCGCGCATAGCGGCAGAAGCCGCTCGATGAGTGTGCTCAGCGCATTATCTTCCAATAAAATTCCTCCTGAGCCCGCCTTCAGCACGGGGTCCAAAACAAAAGGGATTTTATACCGCTCGAGCGCTTTCGCTACCACTTCTATTACCGCGGAGGAATACAACATACCGGTTTTGGCATAATCCACCGCAAGCCCTTGATCGCTCATAAGGGATACTATCTGTGCATCCACCACGTCAGCGGGCACTTCGTGCACCTCTTGCACGCCATACGAGTTCTGTGCGGTGATCGCAGTAAGTACAGAGGTGCCATAAACACCCCGTGCAGCAAACGTTTTTATATCCGCCTGTATTCCAGCGCCACCACTGCTATCCGAACCACCAATGGTCAGTACTCTTTTCATTTCTATTCAGCTCATTTTATAACCACAAGATTACACATCGTGGGCTCTGCCCACCACGGGCTCTGCCCGTGCCCCCGCAAGCCCAGGAGGGGCTTACCCGCAAACCCTGAAAGGGTTTATTTCACACAAACTTTCTTAGAAAGAAAGTTTGATCAAAGAAATTGGTTTTTGAAAAAACTTTTTTCTAAAAAGGTTTAGTGTTAATCTCGTGGTTTTCACTTTACTTGTATCACACTGTATTTCTCCCGCATCTCTCTTGTGATAAAACCAATTCCGCATCGATTCCCTATTAGCTCTACTGCGATCAGCTTATCCGGGTTCTTAAGATCCACTTTTGGCTTTCTACCGTGTACTTTCTCTAAGAGGTCGAAAAAGTATCCGCCAACCTCTCTTTCTACCATTTGGCTTGAAATATCCTCTTTCATCCCCCTTCGCTCAACCCGAAATCCGAACGTCTCGCCAAGCTCGATTTCGTCTATATATCTCTCTACTCGCTTTTTCAAGATCTCTACCAGGTTCTCTGGAGACACATAGAACGCATCATCAATGGGAATCACTCTGTTTAAGTGGGAGTACTTCTTCTGTTCCGCATCCTCTAAGAATTCCACGATATCTTCCACGCGCCCGATCACTACATCCCTGAATCCGGAACGCTCAAACTCGCCGTCCTCTTCCAATTCTTCTAATAGTTCCCGCTCTGCATCCCTCTCCCCTATTACCAATACGTTCCAATCCTCCACCATTTTTATCCCTTATCTTTTAAAGGCAAGCCTGAAATAAATTTTATCCTTTTTTTTCATATACCGTGGCCTTTTCTGGTATTTGTCTATTATTTCCACAATGGCGTACTTCTGGGGAGGGGTAAAATGACGATATTTCGCTCTAAACCATGCACCAATGTACGGTTCTAACTTCTCGTACAGCTCGTTCTCTTTGTATTCATGCGCCGGTTTCATTATTTAAATACATAATTCATGAGTAAAAATAATCCAGTCGAACGCACCTCGTGGTAAGTGAATCGAAGATGCAAGAAGAGAAGAAGAAAGATATAGAAATCTCAGTGGTGCTCCCGGCTCATAACGAAGCTGAGAGAATAGAGGATGCCGTGAAGCAGACAAAGAAAGCGTTAGCTGATTTCTCTTCATCGTACGAGATCCTCATCGCAGAAGATGGAAGCACTGACGGTACAGCAGAAATAGCGAGCCGAATGGCATCCGAAGATCCTTTCATCACGTATCTACATAGCGAATCAAGGTTGGGTAGAGGGAAGGCCCTTAAATACGCTTTTAAACTCGCTAAGGGCGATATTTTAGTTTATATGGATGTCGACCTCTCCACAGATCTGGCATATGCAAAGCCCTTAATCGATGCGATACAAGAAGAGCACTACGATCTCGCAACGGGCTCGAGGCTGCTGAAAGGTAGCGACGTCAAGCGGTCTTTTAAGCGAAAAACGATGAGTGTGGTTTTTAATTTCCTTGTTCGAATGATCTTAAAGTCAACGATACGAGACCATCAATGCGGGTTCAAGTCCTTCCGAAGAGATACCTTACTGCGCATACTGGATGAAATAGAGGATGAGCACTGGTTCTGGGATACCGAGCTGCTCGTGCGAGCACAACGGAACGGGTATAAGATAAAAGAGATACCGGTGAGATGGGAGGATAAGGGAGGCGCAGGAACAAAAGTGAATTCGTTCAGTGATGGAACTGCGATGTTCTATAAGATTATAAAGTTGCGCTTCAATTTGAGAAGTGAAAATGAGAATCATCTTTTACACGGGTAAAGGTGGATCAGGTAAATCGGTCATCTCAAGTGCAACAGGCTTAAAACTATCTGATATGGGTTACGAGACACTGCTTATTTCCTCAGATCCTGCTCATACCATCTCCGATGCGCTTGAAACCGAGGTGTACCATACGCCAACAAAGATCTTAGATAAGCTCTGGGCTATTCAAGTAGATCCTGTACGAGAAGCTCGAGAGGCGTATGGGGTTATACAGGAGTACATTGTTTCCCTCTTCAAGTCACGGGGGGTCGACGAGGTGCTTGCATATGAAATAGCATCGTTGCCGAACATGACTGAGTTTGTATCGCTCTTAAAGGTGGTTGAGTTTGTGGAATCGGATACCTACGATGTACTGGTGCTTGACACGGTTCCATCAGGAGAAGCACTGAAGAACATTTACTTGCCTACGCTCCTCGGATCCACTGCGGCGAAGGTCATCAAATTGGTGGCTCCCATTGCGAATCTCGCTAAGGTAGTGGAGCCCCTCGTGGGTTTGCCAACGCCGGGCAGAGAGGTAATAAATCAAGACATCAAGCTATTAGAGATCCTCCGGAAACTTAAGGATATCATAGTTGACCGTAAAGTCACCAGTTTACGGTTGATCGCGAATCCGGAGGCATTCAGCATACAGAACTTGAAAAGAACGTACCTCCTTGCAAATCTCTACGATATAAACGTTGACCTTGCGATAATTAACAAGGTGATACCCGAAGGGGTGAGTGATCCGTATTTCAAGGAGTGGAAGCATGCGCAGGAAAGATATTTAACCGAAGCAGAAGAGGCATTTTATCCACTGGCCATAAAAAAACTCAGGCTCTTTCAGTCTGAGGTTAAGGGCTTGAAGCTCCTATCCGAGGTTGGAAATGAGTTATTCACCGATGAAGATCCCGCTCAGGTCTACTTCGAGGGTAAGGCGATTAAAGTAAGGGAGTCAGAGCAAGGGTTAGAAGTGATCGTTCCGCTTCCTTCTGCAAGCAGATACAGGGAGGTATGCGAGGTGGAACGAGTTGGTGAAGACTTATCGGTAGTTATTTCGACGGATATAGGAGAAGTTAGAAACTTCATCCCGCTTCCAGCGATCGCACACCTGATGAAACTGGATAAGGCGAAACTTTTAAATGATGAGCTTCGCATATACTTCATTGATGAGCGATGGAAGGAGGGAAAAAAATGAGTTGGGAGGAAGAAGATTTAGCGAAGGCGGTGAAGATCCTTGCTGGGACGGCGGCTATCCCCCTAAAGATTGCTGCTGACGTAGCTGGCGACATTGTTGAGTCCCTTAAGGATTATGTTCCTAAACCCTCGGAGCTCGCCTCAAATCTTATCGATATGCGGATAAGCACCTTGAAAACAATAACCAAGGTTATAGAGAAAGAGATAGCCCTGCTGGAGGAGTATAAGAGCGAACTCGAGGCGAAGGAAGAGAAGAAGGAAAAGATCAAGGTGGAGTAGCTTTATATCTTGACAATCTTATAGTCCAGCTCGCCCAATCCCAATTTATGTGCTTCACGCAGCTGGATCGTAGGGTCTCCCTCGAATACCTGCGTTCCTATCATCTCTATGGTAGCCAGGTCCACTGCAACAATATCGTTCGAGGCTAACACGCCGATGTCCGGGCTTAGATATTCAGGAGTATACTCAGCGCAGTCGCAGAACGGCGTGATATCAATGAGGAAATTAAGAAAGAGGAACGTGGAATAGGGTAAATTTCGAAGGACCGCATGAGCGACTTCAGCGAGTCTCTTTTGCAGCTTCTCTGACATCCCCTCAGGTGATCGTAACGCACCGCTCGTGCACTCACTTATACAGGAACCACACCCTATACAGTTTTCAGGGATCAGTTCGTGGTCTTCACGTATTGCATTATGTTTGCAGACCTCGATACATCGGTCACATTCAGTGCATAACTCAGGATCCCGTACGGGTCTCGTCACGTCGTGCTGATATCTCTTTGTTTTTTTAGTCACGCAGCCCATTGCGACGTTTTTTATCGCACCACCGAACGAGGAGGCAGAATGACCGGTAGCATGCGAAACGAGGAGCATCGCATCACTCTCGTAGATGCTCTTTGCTATTTCTACCTGCTCGTTTACCTGCACCCCGTCGTCCTTCAACCCATCTGCTATAATCACCGGACAGCCAAGATAAGAGGGGAGGAATCCGTGAGCAAACGCAGTTCGGTAATAATCCATCGCGGTATACCGCGCTTCCTTATAGATCGTCGTGGTATCGGTAACGAAAGGGTCTCCGCCATGCTGCTTCATCACCTCAACCAGTTTCTTGATGTAAACGGGTTTAACGAAGGTCTTATTGTCGCGCTCGCCCATATGCATCTTCAGCGCTACAATTCCGTTCAGGTTGACACCGGCAGCCCGTTCCAGCAGTATCTCGAGCTTGTCGAGAAGAGGGACACCCTCATTCGCAGCAATAAAGTATACCTCGCTCATGATCGGGTTCAGAAGGAAGGATGATTTATAGACCGTCACAGTATAATAGAGAACTATTTAAGTAAAACCAGAAAATCATAAAAGGGGATACAAGACATGACGAAACCAAACCCATTTGAGATAGCACAAAAGCAGTTGGACGATTGCGCGAAGATACTCATGTTGGACTCTGATGTGCATGAAATCCTGCGCCATCCCATGCGCGAACTGCATGTCTCAATTCCCGTTCGCATGGATGACGGTAGAACCCATGTCTTTCAAGGTTTTAGAGTCCAGTATAATGATGCGCGAGGACCTACAAAGGGAGGTATTCGATTTCATCCGGAGGAAACGATTGACACCGTCCGGGCGCTCGCAGCGTGGATGACCTGGAAGTGTTCTCTTTTGGATTTACCGCTCGGAGGAGGAAAGGGTGGGGTCGTCTGCAACCCGAAAGAACTCTCTGTTGGTGAGTTGGAACGCTTAAGCCGCGCTTACATCGATCGGGTATGGCAATTCATCGGACCGGACAAAGATATCCCAGCTCCTGATGTCTATACAAATTCTCAGATAATGGCATGGATGCTGGATGAGTACTCAAAAATTGCAGGAAAGAATATCTTTGGCTGTATTACGGGTAAACCAGTCTGCATCGGGGGTTCTTGTGGACGCGAGGATGCAACTGCTCGGGGTGGTATGTACACGATTCGAGAAGCGGCAAAAGAGAGTAATATAGACCTCAAAAAGGCTACTGTTGCTATACAAGGCTACGGTAATGTTGGTTGTAATGCTGCGGTTTTATGTAGGGAGCTTTTTGGCTCCAAGGTGGTGGCAGTTAGTGACTCTAAAGGGGGTGTATACAATAAGGATGGACTGAATCTGGAGAACGTTTGTGTCTATAAAGCGGAGACAGCTTCAGTTGTCAATTCTCCACATACGCAGCCTATCTCAAACGAAGAACTGCTCGAACTCGATGTGGATATACTCATCGCAGCGGCCTTAGAAAATGTTATTACGAAGGATAACGCGTCAAAGATTAAGGCAAAGATGCTCGCTGAGTTAGCTAATGGACCTACGACACCAGAAGCAGATGCTATTCTGTATAACAATGGCGTTCACGTGATACCCGATTTCCTCTGTAATGCGGGCGGCGTAACGGTTTCATATTTCGAGATGGTGCAGAACATTTCTATGTACTGCTGGAGCTTGGAGGAAGTTTATGAACGTTTAGATAGTAAAATGTCTTATGCATATCACACGGTATTAGATGCCTCTAAAGCATATAACATAAACATGCGCCAGGCTGCTTATGTGGTTGCGGTTGGTCGTGTCGTTGAGGCAATGCGATTGCGTGGCTGGGTTTAGGATTGATTGAGGGCTGATAAAATTGTACGGAAAGGGATGGGTTATGTCCCGTCCCGCAGGAGCGGAATGTAATCCCTGTACTCACGGTGATGGAGAACCGTGAGATGGGGAAGAAGCGGTTTGAAGGAGAGGGAAAAGTTTGCTCGCAAACGAAGAAGTGAGAGCGTTGTATCCTGGCGGGTAGACCTCACTTTGCTGCACTAACCTCACACCTGACAGGTTGCGGGCGCTTCTGGTATGGAAATTCATCATATCTATACGACTTTTGAACCACATGCACACCGACGATCAGTGGGTACGCCCCGTATTCCAGCCTATCAACTCCGTAATCGGTATACGTCAGGCCGATCGCGAGATACGTCTCGTTCCTCCTCAGGTATCTGAGCATTCTCCAGCTATACGTCCAGCGATGCTGCTTCTTCATGTCATTCCAGGTTTTGTAAAATGCATTGCAGCGGCATGACCATCTGCGGTATATCCTGCCTGAGGCGTCCTTAAAGTTGAACCGAAGGTAGTGCTCATGGCTCTTCTCGTCATTTTTCATTCGCCCTTTCTCTTCATACACCTGCACAATGCGGGGCTTGATCAAGCCCAAACTCCTGCCACGTTTAAACACCGCATCCACAGAGGCATCAACATGCCGTTCCAAAAACGCTTTCTTCTCCGCTTCGTCCAATTCCTTCTCCACGCCCTTGCCATAAACAAAGAACCTGTCTTCCTTCCGCGGACGCCTGCCCATCCACGTATCAACGTAGAGTGTTGAGATGCAGAGGTTTTTGAATGGTGGCATTCCAGTACCAGCGGTATCCATATCGGCTTCGTAAACGCCTTGCGGTCTGATCCAGTCACCGTTTTCGTCGATGCCCGCGATGCAGACCTGCCCTTTTTCAGGTCGTGCAACCGCTAACACCGTAAGCTTTAAAGCGTTTGCATGGCGTAACGGAGCGATATTAGCAGAAATCTTCGATATCCTTGTGTATTTTCGGGTATGCGCTCTCTTCTCACCTCCTGCCTGCGGTTCAGAGAGATAAGCGTTCTCTATGCGCAGCACCTCGCCCGCTTGTATCGCGCCGCGCATAATGAGCTCAGCGTTATCATCCCAGAAGGATACCCGCTTGTAATCGAATTCATCCGCTATGATAAGGTCAACGACCCTTTTAGCGGTGTCACCACTATACACCTCTTTAAGGGGTAGAATGCGGAGCACTTTCCCTGTTATGGTTACCATTGTCTTGGTTCAAGTCCTCGTGATAACTATTTAGTTATGATACCAAGAATCTTAGCAGATGCTGGGAAAAATGATAGCAAGAAAAGCTATTGCAGAACCAAAATCGCTGGTTCTGTTTCCATTCTGTTGACGATAATAATGATTTTTGTTTCTGCCTAAGAACGTTATTAAGAGCAGATTCGGAACACTTATAACCTCGCAGGCGCTTACCTAATTACAATGTCTTCGACCTTACTCTACCACAAAACGCTCACGGAGACCTTAGCGAAGGAGCTCAAAATAGCAAAGGAAGCGAGGAGAAAGGGTTTTGATCCCGCGCCAGCTCCTGAAATCAACATCACGAAAGACCTTGCAGAACGCGTTGAAGCGCTCATCGGAATAAAAGGCTTGAGTGCGCGGATACGCGAATTAGAGCGAGCGGGTTACGGGAGAGAAGAAATAGCGTTGCGAATAGGCTCTGACTTTGTAGAAGGCAGATTTGGCAGTTACAAAAAAGTTGAGGTTATCGAGAACGCAGTGAGAACCGCGGTAGCGATTCTCACCGAAGGTGTGGTTGCCGCTCCGATCGAGGGAATAGCACGAGTTGAAGCGGGTCGAAACGATGATGCGAGCGAGTATATCAAGATATTCTATGCGGGTCCGATACGAAGCGCAGGCGGAACTGCACAGGCGCTCTCGGTATTAGCTGCGGATTATATAAGGCGGATAATGGGATTTGCGGCGTATCATCCACGAGAGGAGGAGATAGGGCGGTATGTATTGGAAGTCTCGGAGTATGAACGGGTAAGTGGATTGCAGTACACGCCCACTGATGAAGAGGTAAAGGAGATCGTGCGAAATTGCCCCATTTGTATTGACGGCGACCCCACGGAGGAGATCGAGGTGGGTGGTTATAAAGACCTTGAACGGGTCGCAACGGATAAGATACGGGGCGGTATGGTGCTTGTACTCACTGAAGGAATCGCAATGAAAGCAGCCAAGATCAAGCAACAGGTTGAGAGACTTGAACTCGAGGGATGGGAATGGTTAGCCACACTGGTAAAATCAAAGGGTGAGAAACGGAAGAAGGATTTCTTAGCGGATTTAATAGCGGGAAGACCGGTATTTGGACGACCCTCAGCAAAGGGCTCATTCCGGCTTCGATACGGCCGTGCTCGCAATTCCGGACTTTCTGCAGTTGGGATAAACCCGACCACAATGGCTCTGCTCGAATTCATCGCAACAGGGACGCAAATAAAGCCCGAACTACCGCGCAAAGGGAACTGCGTTGTCCCGGTTGATTCTATTGAGGGGCCGACAGTGCTCTTGAAAGATGGTTCACTCGTCAGATGTGGGGCTCTGCCCCATGTAGGGGCTCCGCCCCTACCACCCCGAAAACCCTGTAAGGGTTTACCCGCAAGCCCTGTAAGGGCTTTAGATTTAACTCAACCGTTCGGAACGTTTGACCCAACTGCACTGCGTGAAGAAGTCGCCGAGATAGTGGATTTAGGAGAGATACTCATTGATTATGGCGATTTCTTAGAGACCAACCACCGGTTAGTGCCCGGTGCATACGCGCATGAATGGTGGTTAAAGGAGTTGGAAGCGAGAGCACAGGATGAAGCAGAGAAATGGCGTTTGAACACACCGAGTCAAGCAGAAGCGCTTGAAATCGCATCCCGCTTTGCGGTGCCGCTCCATCCTGCATATACCTATCTGTGGGAGGATATAACCGATGAAGATAAGGAATATGTGGCAGAGCGTATATGCCAAGCGGGGATTTTGGATGAGAAAACGCTCTTCATTCCTGATGACGATGGTGGAAGAATAAAAAGGATTCTGGAGGATTTGCTCGTTCCACACAACTTTTTCTCTAAAGAGAAAACCTTGACTAAAAGAGGAGTTCCAGAAGGAGATAGCAAAATCTTGGCAATTGATGAGCCGAGTGCGTTGTTACGGTGTTTAGGGCTGAACGAAGATTTGAAAAGAGATGAAGCAGTGCGGATTACGACGAGGAATAAAGCGCCGACCCGAATCGGTGTGAGGATGGGAAGACCGGAGAAATCGAGAGAACGGAGGATGAAGCCCGCTCCTCATTCCATCTTCCCCCTGGGTGAATATGGAGGAAAGAACAGGTCGTTGAAGGAGGCATTAAAGGCAAAAGTGATCGAGGTGGAACTTCAAACGGTGGGAGGGATTGAGCAAAAGATAATCAAAAACAGAAACAAGGGCCGAGATAATAAAAGGAGCATTGATTTGTGGGGCTATTACCAGGAAACGATGCAGCAATTGGGTGAGGATTATACTAATACCAATAAACTGGAGGTGAAATGCGTGAAGGGGCTCATCTCGAAGCAAAAAGTGGCTGAACACCTCGGAAAAGGGATATTACGGGCGAAGCACGATGTGGTCGTCTTTAAGGATGGCACGATACGATATGATCTGACCAATTTACCGCTCACGCATTTCAAACCCAAAGAGATAGGACTGAGTGTAGCGAAGGCGAAGGAGTTGGGGTATTCATATGACCTAAACGGCGAGGAGTTGAAGTCCGAGACGCAAATAGTGGAGCTCAAGCAGCAAGATATCATTATATCAGTTGATGCTGCACCGTACATGATGAAAGTATCGCACTTTGTGGATTCCCTGCTCTCCCAATTTTATGGCTTGCCACCTTATTACTGCGCATCAAGCAAAGAAGACCTCATAGGGCAACTCGTGCTCGGATTGGCACCTCATACCTCTGCCGGGATAGTGGGCAGGATAATCGGGTTCACGACGGCTTCGGCTTGTTATGCCCATCCCTTTTTCCATGCCGCGAAGAGAAGGAATTGTGATGGTGACGAGGACTCAATCATCCTTTTGCTGGACGCTCTGCTCAATTTCTCGTTGTCCTTCCTACCTGAGAAGAGAGGTGGTCGAATGGACGCTCCTCTGGTTCTCATCCCATTCATCAATCCAAAGGAGGTGGACAAGGAGGCACATAACATCTCCATAGCACGTGAATATCCACTTGAGTTCTACGAAGCGGCTTGTGCCGAGAAGCATCCAAAAGAGGTGGTAATAGAGACTGCATTGAATAAAATAGGAGACATGAAGGATAGTTATGGATTTGGGTACACGCACGAGACCACGGATATCGCCGCAGGTCCTTTAAATTCGCTGTATAAGCGACTCGCTACAATGATCGAGAAGATGGAGGCGCAACTTAGATTGGCAAGGATGATACGCGCGGTGGATGAGAAAGAGGTAGCAGAAACCGTCATAAAAAACCATTTCATTCGTGATATAAAGGGGAACCTCCGTGCGTTCGGGTCACAGCAAATGCGGTGCAGCAAATGTAATGCCAAATACCGAAGGATACCGCTGAGCGGCAGATGCCAGAAGTGCGGCAGTCAGATAGTTCCTACCGTGCATGCCGCAGGTATAAAAAAGTATCTCGATGTCTCGTTGCGCATAGCAAACGAGTATCACGTATCAGATTATACAAGACAACGTCTGGAACTGTTGCAGTGTGATATCGATACGCTCTTCCCGGCAGACGAGAGGCAGAAATCGTTGAGTGATTTCATGTAAAACCTTTTCTTTTAAAGAAAAGCGTTACTAAAAGAAAAATGAGGGCTAGGCCCATCATCAACCTTCAAGGCCCAAAAGAACTTAGTTTTGGATTAAACCTTTTTCTAAAAGGGTTGACTTATCAACCCTCCCAGCCAAAACTTTTATTGCTCATTTGATTTCACTTCTAAAAGCTAATAAGATTGAAGTACTATTATAAAAAGAGTGGAAGGGGTTCTAAGATGAAGGACAAACGTGCGTGTGGGATTCTTCTTCTTCTTCTCTTATCCATCCTATCTGCTTTGGTTATACCTCTTGGAGGAGCAGGTAAAGGCGACGAGAACGTAATTTACGTGATAAGAATAGAAGGCACGATTACCGAAGGCACAGCCTTAGATGTAGTAGAAGGCCTCAGAGAAGCTGAGGAAAGAGGTGCTGAAGCGGTATTGGTCGAGCTCAATACGCCGGGTGGACTCGTTGCCTCAACACTTAAGATAACCGAAGCGATCCTGAATTTAGACGTGCCGGTTATTACCTATGTAGCACCAAAAGGCGCCATAGCAGCATCTGCGGGCTCGTTTATTCTTGTATCCGGAACTATAGCCGCAATGGCGCCCGGAACGACAACCGGTGCGGCAATGCCAGTCGAGATCGGCGTTGAGGGGAGAAAACCTGCTGATGAGAAGACCATAAACTTCTTCGCCGGGCATATAGAGAGCATCGCCGCTTCACAGGGTAGAAACGCAACGCAGGCCAAGCGCTTTGTTACCGAAAACGACGCGCTCAGTGAAAGGCTGGCATTAGAACGAGGAATAATTGACCTCATCGCGGAGGATGAAGCCGAGCTTTTAACCAAAGTTGATGGAATGACCGTTAAAGTAGGAACTGAGAACAGGACGTTAGCGACAAAAAACGTTCCTCTCCACATAAAGGAAAAAACGGTGCGGTCTTTGGTATTAGAAACGCTGAGCAATCCCCAAATAGCGGTTATTCTGTTACTGGTCGGCATATATGGTCTTATTTTTGGGTTCATGTCCCCGGGCACATACGTACCCGAGATGATCGGTGCGATATGCCTCATTTTAGCGCTGTATGGGCTTGGACTCTTCGAGGTGAATGTGTTTGGCGTGCTTTTAATACTTGTGGCTGTTTTGTTATTTATTGCAGAGGCGCTTACGCCTACCTTCGGGATACTCACGACGGGCGGTGCCGTTTGCTTGATAATAGGCGCTTTGATACTTCCCAAAGAGCCCTTCCTCATTAACCCGGAGTCAGAATGGTTTGAAGGATTCTTATTAACGATAATAGGGATTGCAGCGGCATCCGCAGCGTTTTTCTTCTTTGCCGTGGGAGCGGTCTTGAAAGAGAGAAAAAGAAAAGCCAAAGTGGGTGGTGAAGAGCTTATCGGGAGAGTAACAAGGGCTGAGACTGAGATTACCGAGGAAGGCGGGACGATCAAGATAAGAGGTGAGATCTGGAATGCTCGAACCCGGACTGGGGAAAGGATAAGCGAAGGGGAGAGAGTGGAAATAATAGACCGAGAAGGATTAACACTGATCGTTAAGAAGAAAGAAAGTTAGGCACTAGCCACTAGGCAAATAGGGATTAGGGGTTAGAGGGTTAGGCAAATGAATCCGTCCCCTTTTGGCTATTCCTTATTCCCTATTTGGCTGCTAAAGAAATCGTGAGGCGACAGATGGGCATCCTCTTAGGAGCACCGGTATGGTATGGGAACAGGCCATTCGAGAGGACTATAAAAGAGCTTTATAAACTCGGGGTTGACTATTTCGAGTTCTCGTTGGATTATCCGTTGCCCGATTGCATGGATGAAGCGGAGCGGAAAGTGCTTAAAGGGCTGTTAGAGGAGTTTGAATTGAAGATCGGGTTTCATTCCCCACTCGATGTACCCCTAGCGCATCCGAGGGATGAGTTAGCTGATGCGAGTAGGACGGTTTTGAGGCGGTGCATGGAATTTTCCGCGGAATTTCTACCTCTCTCGCAGTATTACAATTTCCATGTGAATCCTCGAGTTTCCACCTTTAAGCTTAGGGACGTGAGAGAGGTGATAAGAATAAAAGGTCTCGAAAGGTGCAAAGAGCTCACGAGAATGGCTTCGGAGTTCGGCATAGTGGCAAGTGTGGAGAATGATTTAGTCCCTTTTGAATGGTCTGATCTGCTACTCGAGGCTCTTTCTCTACTCTATCCAAATTTGTATCTTACCTTTGACGTGGGGCACGCGATAATGGCGGAAATGATCTATTCGAGAATGAAGAGGAGAGATGGTACTTATCTGGATTATCTTAAGCGGTGGATAGAGAAATGCGGTGCGAAGATACTGGTGGTGCATGTGCATGATTGCTCGTGCACCGGGAACGAGCTGCAGGATCATTTATCACTGGGGAGCGGTGAGTTGGATTTTGACGCGGTATTCGAGCTGGTGAGATCGACCACGTGTAAATATCTGGTGATAGAGACGTTCTGGAAGAATAAGGATAAAATGAGGATGGATTATGAAGAGGTGAGAAGAAATATAGAGTTGTGCAGGAGTTATTTGTAAACAAACCTTTCTTTATAAAAGAAAGCTTTACCAAAGAAACTTACATTAGTAAAAGCTGGAAAGTTCAGCTAAGAATTTATAGGAGTTCTAAGATTATAAATAAACAGAACTGGTCCATGAGCAAAGAGTCGATGCGGTAATTCGTTGAATGGCCCGGATTTTAAAAACAGTCGAGTTAAGCCAGAGATAAGGTGGTGAACCAAAATGACGCAAGGTAAGTATAGTTTACAGGACAGAAGCGGAAAATGCGCATAAAATTGGAAGAGGTGGATAAAAAGGGAGCAGTTTCAGTGGAAGAGGCAATAGCGAGGCGGAAATCGA
>JACUTR010000105.1 GCA_014859735.1 Candidatus Methanophagales archaeon
TACAGGGTTTTCGGGGTGGTAGGGGCGGAGCCCCTACATGGGGCAGAGCCCCACACCATGCTGAAGTATAAAGCTGACTTTTCCGAGCTCGAGGATGAACTCAAATCGAAGGCGTCCGCGATAAAAACGAGAGAGCTGCAGCGCAGGAGAAAGTATGTTGTGGAGGGTGTAGAAGTAGAAGTGGTGCACCCGATCGATAACACTGAGTTCTGTGCGAATTGCTCTCGATTGAGAATAACCTCGGATGGGAAGATAAAGAGCTGCTTACTGCGAAATGATAATCTCGTTCCCGTCGAGCAGGTGGACGAGAGGCATATACTCAACCAATTGAAGTTAGCGATGCAGTATAGAGAGCCGTTTTTTAAATAAAAAACTCTATAAAAGAGGGAAGAAAGATGGAGGAGAAAGTGGAATTAAAAATAGTGGTAGATGAGGAAGAGATCGAAGCGAATGAGTTTGTGCAAACCGTGATCGGGAAAGTGATTGCAGGTGCGGTCTCCGCATTGAGGGGCGTGAAAGAGGACTGGGAGCGGATCGAAGTAACGGTAAAACGGATATAAAGAACGGTATATCGAACCCCCCGTGAGGAGTTACGGAATGCACGTGCGAAGAATAGTGCCGAATTTCTTCGTACCATCCTGGTCATGGTTACAAGAAGGAGATGGTAAAAAGAGCGGACTTGCAACGCGACCAGTTTTATAAAGCAGCGAAGAAGGAAGGTTACCGGTCGCGTTCTGCATTTAAACTGGTGCAAATAGCCGATAAGTTCGAGGTGATAAAAGCGGGTGATGCGGTGGTAGATCTGGGTGCTGCTCCCGGTGGCTGGTCACAGGTTGCACACGAGTTAGTCGGCGAGCGCGGCGTGGTTATAAGCGTGGATGTGCAACCGATAGCGAAGATAGATGGTGTCGTGATTATAAGAAGTGACATAACCAGAGAAGAGGAGAGTATAACGGCGATCAAAGCGGCGCTCGTAGCACAAGGAAGGGACGCGGTGGATGTCGTGATATCAGATGCATCGCCACAGTTGTCAGGGAATAGAGATTTTGATCAGTTTCGCTCCTTTGAACTGAGCACAGCCGCGTTAAATATCGCGTCGGCACTTTTAAAGAACCAGGGCAACTTCGTTGCGAAGATATTTCAAGGCAGTTACTATACCCCCTTTTATAACCACGTTAAGGAGAAGTTCAGGGAGACGAGGGCGTATTCACCCGCGGCCACACGGAAACGGAGTGCGGAGGTGTACGTGATTGGGAAGGAGCATAAAGCCTGAGCTCATCGTTTCTCTGTGCCGCTTCTCAATTTAAGAGCACGATGGCGCCGTTCAACGCTGCGGCAATGCTCACCCAGAGGATATAGGGTAGGAGGAGTAATCCTGCAGGTTTCGAGAGTGGTAAGAACTTCACGATGGTCACTGCGATCGCAATCCAGAGCAGTATAATGACACTAAGCCCTGCAAGCGGTGATCTGAGCCCGAAGAACGCGATCGACCAGAAGGTGTTGAGGAGTAACTGAAAACCGAAGAGAGCAAGTGCGATTTTCACGTGACGATCCTGAACGCCGAGCCGCCATATGAGAAAGAGAGAAATGCCCATTATGGTGTACAACGTGAGCCAAACGGGCGCGAAGAGCCAATTGGGCGGGGTGAAAAACGGCTTGTTGAGCGTGACGTACCAGGTTTGTATCGAGGCACTCGTTGCTACTGCTCCAATTTGACCTGCGAGGTGACAAACGACTATGCTTGCGATTAATTTCAGAATATCCTTCACGTCCATCGGCTACATCAACTCCACAAACAAGAATGATAAAGGGCTGATCCAAAATAAAAGTATTCGTTATCACATCGTTTTTGATCATGGTGACCAGGGTGCGTATTATACCTAATTTTATAACCGCGTTAAGGAGAAGTTCAGGGAGACGAGGGCGTATTCGCCCGCAGCCACGCGGAAACGGAGTGCGGAGGTTTATGTGGTTGGGAAAGGGTATAATGGGTAGGTTATGCGATTAGATAGCTGTATTTCTTTCTGTGAGGTTATCTTGCCTTCTATAACGCCTTGATATGGCCAAGATGTATACTTTTCGTGCGCCGTTTTCTTTTAAAACTTTCGCACACTCGTTCGTTGTTGCACCCGTAGTAAAAACATCATCTAATATCAAAATTGATTTTCCATGAATTGCTTCTCTTACATCCTTATCTTCGATAGCAAATGCCCCTTTTATTACTTCTGCCCTCTCCTCCATACCTAAATCCTTCAGTCTGACATCTCTACATCTCGAGAGAACCAAGAAATTTATGTCTGTGAAATCCACCAAACTCTGAACAACTACCAATATCTCTGAAATATGGTCAAAACCTACTTCTTTTATTCGCTCGTCACTTGAAGGAACCGGCAATAGCATATTAACACCAAGTTTTTCGAGATTTTCTCTGTGTTCAAATAACCAGCTACTAACGATAATCCCTAAAGGAATTGATAAATCAGCGCTGGGGATTCCTTTTACACCCTTAAATGCCTTTATAGCATAATCTAAGTCAGTCCTTTCCTGTCCTATCGCGAAGACTTTTTCGAAAAATAGTTCCCCGTTTTTCATCATCTCGTTGCACCAATAGCAAATTCCTGAATATCTTTTATACCTTTCTTCTTCCATTTTTCTACGGCAAACGTTGCAGCAATATTCTGGAATCTCAACGATTACTTTTTTGAAGCACGAGAAACAGTCCTTCATAAGCTTTCTTCTCTCGGCTTTCGTAATAAAACGACAAAAATCCCGAGGATCATCGACTTTCTCAAATAGAGCGCAATTTTTGTTTGTTCCGAAATGGATTGCGGCAATGCAAGGAAGCATTACACTTTCTTCTCTACAAACATCTAAAATATTGCATGTACGCTCAAATACATAATTTGGCTTCCCTTTTAGAATTTCATTTCTCTCTTCAAGATTCAAACCCCACATCGCTGCACCCGTATAAGCTTTCGCTTCTTTACCTGCTTTTATATCCACGGGGCGATCTCCGATATACAACGTTTCTTGTGGATTAAGACTCAATCTTTTGGCAGCTTCAATCACAGGTTCAGGATAAGGCTTTCGGCTCTCTGTATCGGAGTAAGCAACCAAACCATCCACCATTTCTCCAATACTCGCGAGTTGTAACCCTCTTTCAGCAAACTTCCTCGGCAAAGAAGTAGCGATTCCTATTTTATACCTACGCCTTCTTAACTCCTCAAGAAGATCCCTTACGCTAAGGAACGCGGATAAAAATCTAATGTTCAGTTGGTAACGCTTCCAATATTTGGTTCTAAAATCCTCTCTACCTAATGATACATATCTATTGAGAACCGTGTACGGGGATTTGTGTGCCCCTCTTAGCATTTCATTGAGGCTAACATTAATGCCAAATGATTTTATGACATCTTGCAACGACCTTGCAATCACTTCTCTCGTATCGAGAAGGGTTCCATCAAGATCGAAAATAACGCCGTTCACATTTCTGCTCATTTATTCACCTTTTCGCATTTATTGATCACAAAATCTGCATAAGAACCAAAAAGACCAGCAGTTACAGGTATTTCATATACCTCAGTGGAGATTTCAAGCAGTTTCTTCGTATAAAAGACTTTTTTATCATGCAAAAGCAATACCCCTCTTGCCTGCTTCACTCTCACATCTCGAGGCTTCGCATAAAATATTTTTCGCTTTTGAACATCTGCATAACGAATAGTGTGTATTGTCCCTCCTTGCTTTCCCGTCTCTACCACAATTATCGCAACCGAAAGGCCACTTGTTATTCTGTTCCTTGTCACCAAATTTGCGGCGCTCACTCCGGTTCCTATTGGATGTTCTGAAATTACTGCACCTTTGGTTGCAATTTCTTGGAATAATTCTTTGTTTTCAGCAGGATATATTTTATCGAGACCGCTTGCAACAACAGCCACTGTCGGTCCAGCCTCTAATGCACCTTTATGTGCATACGTGTCTATTCCTCTTGCTAAGCCACTTACAATTACCCAGCGACGTCTCGCAATCTCCCTGCTTATACCTTCTGCGAATTCTTTGCCATAATCCGTAGGATTCCTTGTCCCAACTACTCCGATTGCTCTCCAATGTTGAGGAGTACTTCCGAGAACATACAGCAAAGGAGGAGCATCACGTACTTCCTTTAAGTTCGCAGGATACTTTTCATCGGCTATAGTGATGACTTCTATCTCCCTATTTTTTGCCGTAGTGAGTCTTTTATCTAAGAAATCATCTCTTGGATTCTTTCTGTATTCTTGTATCCCCTTTACTACTCTCTCTTTTTGAGACTTTGTTACACCATCTAGCGCTTCTATTAATTCATGCTCGGAAGCTTGGTGTAAGATAGAATAAGGTTCTTTTGAATAGTTTAAAAGTTTTTTAAATATGGACGGGGTGACGCCACCTATCTCGTTTAGCGCTTCCCAGTATATGAGGCTGGTACGGTGCGTCATGTATTATTATAATAAACTTTAATAGTATAAGCGCTTATTTGGGGTGCACCCTTGTTAGTATACAACCAGTTAAGAAATACTACTATTTAAAC
>JACUTR010000106.1 GCA_014859735.1 Candidatus Methanophagales archaeon
ACGATGATCCAAAGAGATTGGCAGAGATCTCGAAAGGATTAGGACTGCCGATGAAGGGGATTGAAGTGAGCGTGCTCTCGGAAGAGGAGCTGCTGCAGGTGCGGGGATGGTAATCGAGGTCCGAATGCGTGATTAATAATTAGTAAAAAAGGAGTAAAAATAGGAGCTGCATGAATCAAATAAAGCATAAAAGAGAGGTTATGTCAAGAAAGTTGATTTTAGAATTTCCTGAAGAAATATCAGAAAAAGACCTTGAGGATGAAGAAGTTCAACGAAGATCAAAAGAAGGAGCGGTGTGTGAACTCCTGCGAAAGAAAAAAGTATCTCAGGGAAAAGCTGCCGAACTCTTGGGAATAACCAGAGATGAACTTTTCGATTTGATGGCTAAATTTGATATACCGGTAATAGATATGAGCGAAGAAGATTTAAAAAAAGAACTTGCCAAAACTATTTGGAAATAAAAAGGATGATTATTGCCAATTCAGGACCAATCATCTCTTTTGCTAGGGCGGATTATTTGGATCTCTTAGAAGAAACTGTCAAAGAAATAATAATTCCAAATGCTGTTTTTGAAGATATTGTGGTAAAGGGTATAGGTAGACCGGGAGCAGAAGAGGTAAAAGAAGCTGTTTGGATAAAGAAGAAAGAAGCTAAAGATAAAGACAGTGTAGAGAAATTATCCGAAAGATTAGGGAAAGGAGAAAGCGAAGCCATCGTCCTCGCCAAAGAACTTGAGGCAATTCTTTTAATAGATGACTCAGAAGCGAGAAAAGAAGCAGAAAGAATTGGAGTTGAGTGCATCGGAACTTTAAGAATTTTGAAAGAGGCAAAAGAAATGCGATTAATTGAAAGGGTAAAACCCGTTTTGGATAGGTTAAGAGATTCTGGTTTAAGAATCAAAAGAGATCTTTACTTTCTGTTTTTGGAATCAGTAGAGGAATAATCTTCTCTCAAAAGTTGAAAAAGCGGGAGGAGGTATGAGACATGCACCTCAAAACCCTTATCGTGACCTTAAAATCCGAGGGAATTACGATTTACCCTGGCACGAGCTCGTAGCTCGCCTCGCACTGCATCACCGTGCTGCACTATGAGCGGGATAGGAAATATCAGTGATGCGCCGGTCAGGAGTTCCAAGACTGATTTAAAGGGATGATCTGCCAAGCGGTAGCATAACAATGCATGAAAGAGCTGTGTTGTGGGATAAATTCCACCTTACTTCTTTACAAGCACTACGGGAAGCTGCCCCTTCTCGCGAAGATAAGAGAGAGCTGAAGCATGGATATACGTATAGTATAGATAAGTAGTACATAGATATTATATATGTATGGCCTATGTCAGAATTATGACTTTACGATGCAAACTTGTAATATGAGAACCAATAGGTATAGGTAGATAAAAGGATGAAAAGACGTAACAAATGCAATTGGTGATTAACACATACGGGTCCTATCTAAGGAAGAAAGGGAACTGCTTTTTAGTGAGGAAAGAGGATAAGGTATTTGAAGTCTCGGTGAATAAAGTTGACAGCATTTTGATCGCTACGGCTGCGTATATCTCCACGGATGCAATCAAGTTTGCTGTGGAGAACAATATAGACATCGTTTTTCTCGATTCTTATGGAGACCCTTATGGTAGGGTGTGGCATCCCAAGCTGGGAAGCACGACATTGATAAGAAGGAGACAACTGGAGTTCTATGAGAAGGAGGAAGGACTAAATCTGGCAAAGAAATGGGGCGTGCAAAAGTTTGAGAATCAAATCGAGTTTTTAAAGAGGTTGAAGAAGACGAGAGCGGAGAAGAAAGATGAGTTAGAAAGCTGCATAAATGAGATCGAGCAATTGAAGGAGCGGATGAAGGGTTTAAAAGGCACCGTTGAAGAGAGGAGGCAAACGATCTTAGGTATAGAGGGTATGGCATCCAGAACGTACTTCGAAGCACTCGCATCAATCGTGCCTGATAAATTCAAATTTGAGGGTCGGAGCAGGAATCCGGCGAGAGATGAGTTTAATGCCCTGTTAAATTATGGATATGGCGTCCTGTACTCAATGGTGGAGAAGGCGTGCATAATTGCGGGTTTAGACCCTTATATAGGCTTTCTGCATACTGATAACTACAACAAGAAATCGCTGGTCTTTGACCTTATCGAGATGTTCAGAACTTTTGTGGACGAAACGGTAGTTCATCTGTTCAGCAAACGGGGGATAAAGGAGGAATATTTTGAAAAGATACAGAATGGCTTGAGTTTGGATAAAGAGGGAAAAGCGGTACTGATAGAAGCGCTGAACGAGACGTTTGAGAAGACGATCAAGTATAAGGGGCGGAATATAAAGACGAAGAACGTGATCCAATTTGAGTGCCACCGAATTGCGAACAACCTTTTAAGACAAACCTTTTAGAAAAAGGTTTGATCCAAAAATCTTTGGTAAAAATGCTCGTGTGGGTGATCTACGATATCTCGGATGATAAGGTAAGGGGTGACGTAGCGAAGATCTGCAAGGGCTACGGGCTCTATAGGGTGCAGAAGAGCGCTTTTCTGGGCGATTTGAACCGAAACGAAGCGGATTCGCTCGCATTGGAGTGCGAAGAGGTTATCAAAGAAGCTGATTCGGTCTTTGTCTTTCCGATGTGTGACGAGTGCTTCAAGAAGATTCAGTTGATTGGCGAGGGATTTGACAAGGAGCTGGTGAGCGATAAGATGGTTACTAAGATATTTTGAGGAGCTGTGGATGTGCTCAACAAATAGAAAAAAACCTAAATCCTAAGCACTAAATTCTAAATAAATCCAAATATCTAAATTCAAATCCCCAAAAGGTAACATGGAATCGGGTGTGGTAGCGGAATCTGAGTCGGAACCCGGAGTATTTATCACGGTTTCAGATGTGATGGAATACCTGTTTTGCCCGAGGTTCACCTATTTCATGTATTGTCTGGGGATACCGCAGCACGAGGAAAAGAGGTATAAGGTTTTAAAGGGCCGGGATTTGCACGCGGCGAGAGAGAAGGTGAATAAGAGCTACATAAGGAAGAAGCTGCAGTGCGTGAGGAAAGATGTTTCGGTTTATTTAGCGTCAAGGAGAGATCATGTGAAGGGCGAGGTGGACGAGGTGCTGTTTTTAGAGGATGGGACGGCAGCGCCGCTCGATTACAAGTTCGCGGAGTTCAAGGATACGGTGTACAGGACGCACCGGTATCAATCGGCATTATACGGGTTGATGATTGCGGACACTTACGGTGTTGAGGTGAAACGCGGGTTTGTCTGTTATACGAGGAGCAATCATGTGGTGAAGGAGGTTAATCTTCATGAGAAGGATTTTGAACGCGCACGAGCGCTGGTGAATGACGTATTGAAGATTATTCAGGAAGGTTTTTATCCTGAGGCGACGAAATATAAGGCACGGTGCGTGGATTGCACGTACCGGAATATCTGCGTGTGAGGGTGATACGCGATGAGAACAGGAACGATACGTGTAGAGGTAGAATTGCCCAAAACCTTCTCTATGACAGCAAAGGTTAAATGAAAAGGATGTAAGCGGGTGTGGGAAGAAGATTTTTTAAAAAGTGCAAAGATAAAATCATCGAGTAACGCATGATACGAGTAAAGGCAGTCTATGAGAATAACATGCTGAAACCTCTGGAGAAGCTTGACTTGGAGGAAGGGGAAGAGGTCGAGATAGAACTGAAGAGGAAGGGCGAACCGAAGCGGGATATTCTGAGCTATGCCGGGCTCTTGAAGGATTTGAGCGAGGAAGAAGAGCGTTTATTTCACGAAGCGGTGAAAAGGAGAAGCCTTTTTGGCAGGGCATTGAACCTATGAGAGAATCTCTTCTGGATACGAGTATACTCATCAGTTTTCTAAAAGGGGAGCAGAACGTTGTTACTAACGTAGAGGACTACGTTGAAGAATATAACAGGATCAGCCTCAGCATAATAACCTATTATGAGATACTGCGGGGTCTAAAATATCTGGGAAATGAACAAAAAATCAGAAGTTTTGAAGCGTTAATGGATACCAGTGAGATCATAACACTTGATAGAGCGATTATAAAGAGGGCATCAGAAATCTATGCGGCATTGATGAGAAGGGGTGAATTGATCGAGGACGCAGACATACTGATAGCAGCTTCGTGCCTGATTAACGGTCTGGTTCTGGTAACGGCGGATGAAGAGCACTTTCGAAGAATAGAAGACCTGGAAGTGGAGAATTGGCTATAAGGATAAGTGTTAAGGCTTGAGTTCATTGGCAACGTCAAATCAGGGAAAAGTTTTTAGGTAGGAAAGAAAAAGTATAAGGCGAGGTGCGTGGATTGTACGTACCGGAATATCTGCGTGTGAGAGGATCGGTGGGTGAATGATAGAGGCGATACGAAGGATTGGGGAATATGTACTAAAAAGCGATCTGAATAGCGATACTTTTCTTAATGGACTTTGTTTAAAAGTTCCAGAAACAATACCAAACAAAAAAGACAGAGATAAACCGCTTGAGCAACATGTTCTTTTTCTGAACTTTA
>JACUTR010000107.1 GCA_014859735.1 Candidatus Methanophagales archaeon
TAATACAACGATAAAAGGAAAAGAAGATATATTAGAGCTTTTTGATAGGTAAGGATGAGGGAAGTTAAAATGGTAGAAGTTTCAATCATCATCCCGACAAAGAACAACGGCGACATAATCGAGAAATGCCTTTCCTCAATTGAAAACTTGGATTATCCAAAAGAAGAATTGGAAGTAATAATAGTGGACGGGCATTCTACCGATAACACGTTTGAAGGGAAAGAATGAAGATAGTAGTAATAAACGAGCCGTTTGTAAAGGACTTCTGCAGGACACAGCGATGGGCTGCCCGCACCCGGGGTAGAGTTCTACGTGCTCCTGACTGGCTGGCTTATGCTACTGCTGTATTAGAACGAGAAGGAGAAGATGTTGAATTATATGATTTTCCAGCAGAAGGATGGGGTAAGGATAAATTACGGGATTTGGTGCGAGAGAAGCAGCCAGATGTGGTTGTATTAGATGCTACAACACCCTCTATCTATTCAGATATTGACTGTGCGAGAATAGTTAAAGAAGAAGCTGATAGTAACGTGATAATGGTTGGACCCCATGTCTCGGCAGTTCCTGAGGGAACTTTGAAGGATGCAAAGGGGTATGTCGATGTTATTTGCAGGGGTGAATACGATTATACAGTGCGTGATGTGGTGAAGTGTTTTGAGGGTGATAAAAATTTAGAGGATATCCCAGGCATATCCTATATTGAAAATGGTAAAATCAACCACAATGCAAATAGACCTTGATTGAAAATCTTGACGAGTTGCCGTTTCCTGCATGGCATCATCCTGACGTCATGAAATATTTCGATGGTCAGAAATTATACCCTTATATAGATATGATTTCGGGAAGAGGATGCCCAAACAGGTGTATCTTCTGCCTCTGGCCACAAGTCATGCATGGATTAAAGTACAGGTTAAGATCTCCTCAGAATGTAGTAGACGAAATGGAATACGATGTTGAACACTGGCCTAAGGTGAAAAAGGGCGAGATATTCTTCGAGGATGACACCTTCACGGTTAACAAGAAGAGAGCGATGCGGATATGCGATGAAATTATTGGTAGGGGTTTGGAGGTTACGTGGTCTGTAAATGCAAGGGCTGATCATGGAGACTTTGAGTTGTTCAAGAAGATGAAAGAAGCGGGCTGTAGAGAGTTGTTAGTGGGGTTCGAGAGCGGAGACCAGGACATGCTCGACCGTATGAATAAGCATTTGAGATTACAGCAGTCAAGGGATTTCGTGAAGACTGCACATAAAGCCGGTTTGGTCGTGCATGGCTGCTTTGTGCTCGGCTTGCCGGGTGAGACGATGGAGACGATGGAAAAAATGGTTAAATTTGCTCTGGATTTAAATATTGACACGGTTCAATTCTCAGCGGCAATGCCATTTCCTGGAACCGGGTATTACAGGATTTGCGAGGAGAACGAGCTTATAAAAGCGAATTCATGGGATGATTGGCTTGATGAAGGTGAGCAGTCAACAGTCGTTGAATACCCCGGGTTGAGCAAGGAAGAGATTGAGTACTACGTGGACAGGGGGCTGAAGAAATTCTATTTCAGACCGCGATACATGATAAAATACTTGTTAGATACGCATTCGTTATATGATTTATATCGTAAGGTAAGAGGTTTTAAAAGTTTCATGTCATATCTAATAAGTAAAGGGTAAGGAGGTAAATCATGTTAATAAAAATAGGAGGGGAAAGAGGGAAGGTATATACACTGCCAATAATAGTCGAGAAGGATGAGAAAGGGTATTTTGTATATTGTCCGGCGTTACAAGGCTGCTACACACAAGGAGATACATATGAAGAAGCGCTAGAGAATATAAAAGATGCTGTTAGATTGCACATTGAAGACATAATAGAGAGTGGAGAAGAGATTTCGGAAGCCAGTAATGTCAGTTTAACAACATTGGAGATAGAAGTATGAGATATGAGTCAGAAACTTCCAAGAGTAACGGCGGATAAAATGATCAGAGTTGTGGAGAAACTTGGTTTTTCTTTAGTGCGCCAATCTGGGAGTCATAAGATTTACAAAAACGAAAGTGGCAAAAGAATAACAATCTCCTATCATCCCGGTAAGGTTCTTCATCCGAAAGTTATAAAGAGCATATTGAAAGATGCAGATATTTCGGTAGAGAAATTTAAGGAATTGCTGAAAAAAGTGTAAACAGATTGAAGGTAAAAATGAAAGTTCTGCCTGTTGTATCCATCATTATACCAGCGCATAATGAAGAAGCGACGTTAGAACGATGTTTAGCTTCGTTGGAGAACCTGAATTATCCATCGGATAAATTAGCATTCACGGATGCCGATTGCGTAGTTGAAAGGGATTGGTTAATGAATCTCGTTAAGAATTTTAAAAGCGAGGAGATAGTATCTGTTGGCGGACCAAACATAACACCTGAGGATGATACAGAGTTTGCGAAGTGTGCAGGAGAAGTTTTAATTAATTGCTGTCTTACTTGCGCTGTCGCCGATAAATCATTTATATTAGAACCAGGATTACCCGAAGGATAAAATACGAAGTAATCATCGTGGACGGACATTCTACCGATGATACGGTTGAGATAGCAAAGAGGTATGGCTGCAAGGTTGTGTATGAAGATGTAGGAACCCGGGGTGGCGCATGCAATATAGGCGTGAAAAGTGCAGAAGGAGAATTTATCATATTGTGATGAAAATGTTATAATGAAAATGGAAATATTAGACAAAATAGTAAAGGAAGAGGGCATAGAGAAAGAAGAACTCATATCTTTAAGCCTTCTTACGTATCTCATGGAGAAGAAGAGGAAGTGTATGGAAGATAGGCTGGAGATTCTAAAGAGGTATGGGGTTGCGTCTGCGGAGGAGCTTGAGAATAAGATAAAGGAAGGAGCTGTGAAAGAGCATCCTGCATGGGAGGACTTGATAGCAGTGGAGAATCTGGAAGCGAGGATAAAAGAGATAGAAGATGATATCAGAAACTTACAGAGAACTCTCTGAGATTGCGATGAGGGAATTTGGAGATATAGTGATTAAGAGTGAGATTTTAAAGTTACCTTCTGGAGTGCCTTTAAAACTCAGACTTCGTTTGGTAGATAACACGTTTGTAGATGTCTGGATTTCTCCAAGCGGTAAATACTCTTACCACTGGGAGCAATCAGGGGTTAGAGATGTTGTCTTTAGGCACAATAACGCCCCTCATGAGCGATGGATGCATATAAAGACGTTTCCAAAGCATTTCCATAACGGTAGTGAGGAGAATGTAGTGGAAAGCAATATAAGCGATAACCCTCATAGGGCGCTCAGGGCGTTTTTATTGTTCATAAGGAAGAAGGTGGAAGAACTACTGGAAGGGCGTTCATGATGAAATCAGAGGATAAAAAATGGTAGAGGTTTCGATTATAATACCAACGAAGAACAATGGCGATATTATTGAGAAATGCTTGAGTTCGATTGAGGGGCTGGAGTATCCACAAGAGAAGTACGAAGTACTCATCGTGGATGGACATTCGACTGATGAGACAATTGATAGCTATTGATGGGAAAAATGGATAGAAACAAATTTATCTTATCTCGAAATAAAGAGAATAGAGGGTGATAGAGAAAATGATAGACGTCATAAAGGTGAAGGAAGAAAAAGGGGAAGTGGTGATGAGTAAGGAGGATTTCGAAGGGTTAATAAGTGAAATGGAATCGTTGATAGAGACGGTGGAAATTTTGAGTGACGAGAATTTAATGAAGCAGATAAGAGAGAGTGAGGAGGATATCAGAGAGGGGAGAGTTCATGAGATAAAGTCAACGGATGACCTGAGGAGGCTATTTTTAGAGTGAAGGGGAAATACAGACTTGTATACAGGGTGGATGAAGAGGAGAAAGAGGTCGTATTGGTAGCATTTGGGCATAGGAAGGATATATACAGGTTCATGATGTTCCTACAAGAGGAATAATATGAAAATCGCGTACAAACCTTTTCTTATGTGGGGCTCCGCCCCACGACCCCGCAAGCCCTGTAAGGGCTTAAAGAAAAGCTTTACCAACAACCTTTCTTAAAAAGAAAGTTTGATCAAAGAAATCTTGTGTTTTCTTTTCCATCAACGCTTTTTCTAAAAGGGTTGGATCCATGGATAAAAGGCGGTGATGAGAAACGAATATACGAGAACTTTTCTTTTACAAAGAAATAAAACGACGAGAAAAATGCACAGGATTGCAATCGTTTTAGGGACGCGCCCGGAGATTATAAAGATGAGTCCAGTGATAAGGGAATGCGAGCAGCAAAATTTAGATTATTTTGTTTTGCATACTGGCCAACACTATTCGTACAATATGGATAGAGTTTTCTTCGAGCAGTTGGAACTACCAGAAGCAAAGTACAATTTGGATGTCGGTTCTGGAACTCATGCGGAACAGACAGGGAAAATACTCATCGGAGTGGAGAAAATTTTGCAAAAAGAGAAGCCGGATGTTGTGTTACAAAAAGTGAAAAGGACTTAGAAAGTGATCCAGTGACCCTAATAATCATACTGC
>JACUTR010000108.1 GCA_014859735.1 Candidatus Methanophagales archaeon
GCACGGGTACAGGAGCAGCGCCCGTCGTTGCACAAGCAGCGCAAGAAGCAGGTGCGCTCACCATTGGCGTCGTAACACTACCGTTTAGTGCCGAAGGTGCGATTAGAATGGATAATACGGCTTATGGACTTGAGAAACTGCGTGAAAATACCGACACCTTGATTGTGATACCCAACGACAAGCTCCTGGATGTGGTTCCCCATTTGCCTTTAAACGAAGCATTTGAAGTCGCCGATGAGGTGCTGATGCTATCAGTTAAGGGACTAACCGAGCTGATAACCAAACCAGGTCTTATAAATCTAGACTTCGCCGACGTGAGGACGGTGATGAAGGATGGTGGAATGGCGATGATCGGATTTGGGGAATCTGACGGAGAGAACAAAGCAATCGAATCAGTGAGAAAGGCGGTAAGCTCTCCGTTGCTTGAGGTTGATGTGACCGATGGGAAGGCCGCTCTGGTAAACGTCATTGGTGGAGGGGACATGACCATAGAGGAAGCAGAAGGAGCCCTTCAGGAAGTATATACGATGATGAATCCCGAAGCGCGAATTATCTGGGGGGTGCAGGTAAGCCCAGAGCTGAAGAGCATGATACGAACGTTGCTCATCGTGACCGGCGTCAAATCAGAGCAAATTTATGCACGGAAGGTGGTCAAGAAAGAGAACTTTGGCATTGAGATAGTGCATTAAGACACGGTTCTAGTAACGCTTGAAGTTTATCAATACGTTCACCAAAAACGGTAAAAAGCAGGGGTAAGAGGCACTATTAGTGCTAGGATTTTTATTGATCGTTATTTAAACCGCACAAATCTCTCTGGAACCCCTTTAAACTTCGGATGATAGATATAATCCAGAGCAGTCCCCTTGGCTTCGTTTATCTTCATCCATTCGATCAACTCCTTAAAGACACCCCCCGCTAACCCATCCGCGACCATCGCATATCCCTGAGCCGTCTCTTTTGTCTTTTCCGCACCTTCTAAGAAGCCTAATGCACGTACCTCAGCGTGATTCGAAAGTCGCGTTATCAACTCCTCTTTTATCTCACTCAGCTTCGTCCAGCGTCCGGAAAGGAGAATCTCTTTGGGGTTCTTTACCGATACCTTCATCGCCGCAACTGCTTTTTCTATACCTTCCATCATCGCATCAAATGCAATCTCATTTTTAGCATCTTTCCTTTTTACAAATCCTTCGGGATCCATCTCGCCGGTAACAGAGACAACGCCACCTTCAAAGACATCCTTCCGCTCCCAATGATGAACAACCTGTACCAGCTCGCCATCTAACGCCGAGATCGTTAGATACCCCATACCAGGAAACATCGATCCCCCTATGCCGTCCACGACTCGTCCCTTTTCTATGCCCATAACCGCATTGTAGCCAAACCCAACTTCAACGAGGATAAATGAAACCTCTGAATACGGGATTCCAAACCGTCTCGCTTGGTCATGGACCCCGAGAACAGTCACCGCTAACTTATCCGCAGTCCCCATATCCATCTTATTGATCTTCCGGTAATAGGGCACGGTCGGCAGTTCGATCACCCCCGGTATGAAGATAACCGGAAACCTCTCCCGCCTCATCCATACCGAGAAATCAGTCATGTTCTTGTACAGTATCGCGCCAAAGACGCCCTCTCCTATCCCTTTCAGGATCTCCGCCTTTGTGGTCAGCAGGATATAATTGTAATACCACTCCTCGAAGATGCTTTCCGGGATCTCTTTGATGCGCGTGGGCTCAACACCATAACCCGACGGACCGGAAATGAGGTCTACGGGTAACGTCTCCCGGAGCGCATCGGTTATCCTTTCCGGTTCCTGTGCTAAGTCAACGTTATCAAGCGGGTTCTCATAGTACACCTCGCCATCCTCAATGGCACAGATATCCATGCTCTTCGTCCCGGGATCAATACCTGCTGCTCGCGTCATCTACCACCTCCAGCTATCGCAATTCTTCGCATGTCTTGGTGATACATTTATATTATTCCATAAAATACTCGTGTACAAAGTGATATAAAATGCGGGTTAGGATTTCTGCACCAGCTCGGCTCCATTTAGGCGACTTAGACCCTTTTGCGCTTGGAAGATTTGGCTATGCGCCCGTTCTCGCCATAACGGAGCCCAGAACCATCATTGGGGCGGATGAAGCTGAAAGGCTCGAAGTGGATGGACTTGAGGCGGATGAAGCCAGAATCTACGCTCAGAGAATCCTGGAAGCGTTCAAGCTCAAAGGTGCAAAGGTTACCGTTAAGGCCACACCACCCCGACACTCAGGATTTGGCTCAACGACTCAGCTCTGCCTTGCAGTGGGAAGAGCGGTAACAAAGGCTCACGGCCTGGACGTGCCGCTCCTTGAGTTGGTGAAGGCGCTCAGACGTACCTCGACCGGAGGACTATACCCCTTCCAATTTGGTGGCTTCGTCGTTGCAGGTGGATTCGAAGTGAAACCCGGGGAGCGAGTATGGTTGCGAGATGAGCCACTGATTCCCCCGTTAATCTTCCGCTCTCATTTTCCTGATGAGTGGAGGTTCGTCTTGGTTCGGCCCCTGGTGGCACCGAAGAGCCCTGATAAAGAGAAGGAGGAAGAAGCATTCAGCGCATTGAGGGCGGAAAAGGCACCGGCTGAACTAATTCACAAAGGTTATTTCATCCTCGCCGCGAAACTCTTACCCGCCCTTCTTGAAAGAAATGCAGAGGCTTTTGGTAAAGCGCTCACAGAACTTCAGGTGACTGTTGGACGTATCTATCAACCGGTACAGGAGCACATTTTCAATCCTGCATCCCAATGGCTTATACCAATACTCAACAGAAGCGGTGCATTGGGTATCGGACAGAGTTCATGGGGACCAACCGTCTACGCCTTCACTGATAGTCCAGAGGCTGCGCAGAGCATCGCTGAGAAGATCGAGGGTGAGACCCGGGGAAGAGTCGAAGTGACACTCGTCGGGGCTGACAACTCAGGTGCACGGATCGAGGCTTTTTGATGCTACCTCCTCATTGCCCGCAGCTTCTTGCCTATGGAGGCTGTCCCGTAATTGCTTTTAGCACTAAAAATTTTGCTTCTTTTTGGATTTAAAGCTCTGTTTGTCTTTCTTTTTCTCCCGATTTCGGATTGTTGGACAGCCTCTATGGTCTACCAATTACTTTCGTTTATCCATTCTCTGCTTTTATTCTCTATTACTAGAAGGCATAAACTATTCTCACGCTCGCGCTAACCTCAACCTCTGAAGGGGTTATCGGTGTAGGAGCTGGCATAGGGGCAGCCTCCATAGGGGCTGTAATGCGATAGACCGGCAAGTAAAAATCTTCAACTGAAATCTTTACCGGATATATACTCACGATCCCCATCTCCCCGGCTACAACATCTGCTTTGCTTTGTGCATTATTAACCGCCTTGCGTAATGCATCGCTGTATGCCTTCTCTTGTAACGCCTCAGAAAGCTGGAATGAAATTGAATCTATTCTGTTCGCCCCTCCACTTACCGCCGCATCTATTGCCTTTCCGGCATCCTCTGGCTTGCTTACCACCTCGATCAAGTTCGTCGCACGGTATCCAACAATAACACTCTTTTGCTTCTTCCCTTCCAGCGTTACCTCTTCAACCCACTCGTAGATCGGAGTTATTGAATACTGCCGTGTTTTTACATCACTGATTCCCGCCTTCTTCAATGCAGCGAAAACGTTCGTCATATTCTCCGAATTCATCGCGGCTGCATCTTGTGCGGTTAACGCTTCGCTCACCACGGCGATCATTACATGTGCCTCATCTGGAGTAGTTTTAACAATACCGCTCCCGCTCACCTCTATTGTTCGGTTAAATGCTTGCTCCTCTGAGAGCGAGGGAGAGAAGACCAGAGCTAAAGCCACTAAGACGATAACGGCAAGCAGAAGACCTGCAGCAAAGCCTATTTTCTTGTTCATGCTTACTTATAGAGTAGAGAGGATTTATAACATTAAATACCTTTTGTCTTCACTCTCATGTTGGCAATTCAACGTATGCGCCGATCCGGAAGCCGTTGTATCGATGATTGTGTTATTAGATTCTTTAACTTGTTACTTCCAAAACCATTCTCACCGCTTATTTCAGAGCCGCTTTGGTTTTCAGGTTTAGCGGTTTTTCCCGCTTTCTAACAAATAACATTTTTTATCCGCATACCATTTTGAGATACAACATCGTTATCTTCTCTGCGATCTCCTTCGAAATTCTCTCCTCAACGAGCGAAATGTTTAGTTCCCTCGCCATTTTTAATGCGGTCAAAACGCCATACATATAATAGACTTGTTGCGAAATAATAAGCCCCGAACGAATTAGCCTCCACAATCCAAC
>JACUTR010000109.1 GCA_014859735.1 Candidatus Methanophagales archaeon
CACTCATACCGCCGATACGTTCGTTCATACCGTCAATGCGGTCACTCATGCCGCCAATGCGGTCACTCATACCGCCGATACGTTCGTTCATACCGTCAATGCGGTCACTCATGCCGCCGATGCGTTCGTTCATACCATCAATGCGGTCACTCACCCCTTTTATGTTCTCGTTCATCTCCTCTATTGAACTGCACATACTCTTCAGTATGGGAATACCCTTCCCGAGCTCCTCAAAAGTCAATGCCTGCGAGTATTCAGACGTCTTCGGAACGTTGATAGAGATACTATTTAAAAACTCTAATTTGCTGATTTCTTTCACTTCCGCTTCTCTCGGCTTGTTCACTTCCTTCTTTAAAAATTCGTAAAAATCAACTATTTTATTCTCATCCCCTTCTAACAAAACTTCCACAGAATCTTCTTTATAATTATCAGCTATTCCATCCAGCCCTTCCCTTTTTATTATCTCTTTCATTATATACGGGCGATACCCAACGTCCTGCACCTTCCCTTTTATATAAAATCTCGCTTTTGTCATTCCCGTTCGCCTCCTTTCCTTCTTTTGTTTCTTTTGGTAAAGCTTTTCTTTTTAAGAAAAGGTTTATTTTATTAAGGTTATCCAGGTCATGATTAACGCCACAATCAAACCCACTATTATGCTTATATAAGCAACTCGCTCCCTCCAGTATATATTGTAATCCTCGAAGTTCTTCTCCAGCCTTGTCATTCTCTCTTCCAATTCTCTCCTCTCCATTTTTCTTTCCTCTTTTTATTAAAGCATTGATATAATCGTAAGATTAAGGGCTACTAATACCCCCACACAAAACAATATCAACGCCTTCACATCGTTCATTCCCGCGTTTATACCTCTTATCTCCGAGAGAATTTGCACGGAAACTAAATATACATCGGTTATCGAAGTTAAACCCCCCTCCTCTTTCTCTATCTTCTCCTTTAACTCCCTCATCTCTTTTATTATCTTAATTATCTCCGCTTTTTTATCCTTCCTCCCCCTTCTCATCCAGCTAATCAGAAGATAAGCAAAAGTCAAAACTATGAGGAGAAATGCTATTCCCAACAATATCTGCCAGAGTTCCATCTTTTCTTTCGCCTCCTTTCCTTCTTTATCCTTCTCCTTTATATTTCTTTTGGTAAAGCTTTTCTTTATACGAAAAGGTTTAGCAACACCCGGTATTCTCCTCCATACAGTGCGAGCTCGCCCTCGCCTATCCGCACACCCTCATAGTCCTTAACGGTTACCGAGATACTACCCACATTCCCTGCGCGCTCACTCTGAAGCGGTTCCAAACCCTGCAGGGGAAGCATGATATCGGCATTGATCGTTAGAGTTAGAGTTAGATTTAGATTTAGATTTAGAGTATCCCCTTCCTGCTCCTGGGTCATGGTAATATTACCAAGCCGGTAATGGTCCTCGCGAAACTGTATATGTCCACGATAGAAGGGAGCTCCTCCCTTCTCTATGATCTCGTCCTTTATCTCCTCGATGCTCTTCTCCTCCTCCATAATCCCTCTCATCACCATCGGATCGATCTCCCTCACCCTGACGATATGCATCCTGAGCAGGTGGAATCCCCCGCCCTCTTCCTTTAACGCGAAGCCATACCCTCGATAAACAACGGTAATCGGAACTTCCAGCGCTTCGGTCGCCCCCGCGTTCCCTTTACCCGCCTCTTCCGCCGCCGCGATACCCGTCCCGGGCAGGCTGAGCAGCAGGAGCGCTGCCATGCAGAGGCACAAAATTTTTCGGTGTATTCTTTCCATTTCTTTTAGTGCATTACTTATTTACCGCTGAGCCCGCAGAGAACGCAGAGCGGCAAGGTCATGGTCTGGTTGAGACTTTCTTTTTTCTTCTCGCCATTTCAGCGCTCTCCGCGATCTTGGCGGTAAACAAACTGAGTTTTGTTCTGAACGATATAAAAAGGTAAGAGAGAACGAATCGTCCCGAACGAGGGTTAAGAACGTTCATCTCTGTTCCTTCTTTGTTAAAAACCATTTTGATAGTTCTATAACGTTCGTTCTACCCCATTCTTTCTTATTGATGATCTTCCTCCGCTCGAGGCTGCGAAGGATGCCGGTCAATGATGATTTGGGGATCCCCGTCTCATATCTGAGGTCCGCCTGGGTTATCTCCCCGTTATGCTTGAGCAGCGCAGTGACAATCGCCCGTTCCCTATCCGTCAGCGTCTCCATCACCCGCGCCATCTCGCTCGTGAGCTCGATTTCGAGTTCACCTCTTTTCACCTCAGCCTTAGCAGCCGCTTCTATATCCCGGGCATCTTCCCTTCTCTTCATCCGGGCGAGGGCGATACCCAGCGCTAAGGTCAACGCCGAGAGTGCGATGATGAGGAGCAGGTATAAGTAGCCGGGGCGGAAACTGATACTGATACCCGCAACACCCGCTTCCCGGAATGGCTGCTGGTATTCGATCGCGGTCCGAGGATTCTCAACATCATACCCCTGGACATCGATCACAAATGACTCGCCGGACACGGTCACGAAATATCCCAGCCCCTCAGAGCATGTGATCCTGCCCAGTCTCACATCGCCGGGGAGATAAAAGATCGTATGATATTCGGTGTAATACGTCTCGGTGGTGAAATTGATCTCCCAATTCTCGCCATATTTCGAGGTCAATGCGTTGGTAAGCGCATAGAGCTGCTTGGTCTCATTTTCGTAGAGATATTCGGCCGTTTTCAGGAAGCTGAGGCTCTCTCTATCCTCGTCTTCCACATAGCCCATCACAACGGCCTTGCCCGCCTCGTCTACATAGATATTCAGGATGAGCTGGTTGAAATAGCTCTTCTCATTAACCGCATAATAGTCGTAATCACTGGAGTAGCCCGCGGCGGGCGTTGCCGCCGCTAGTATGACGATAAGAAGGTGCAATAATAAGCTTAATTTAGTAAGCTCTGTCTTTCCTATCATTTTTCTTTTACTGCTGAAGTATTCGCGCAAGCATTTCTCGATATTTTTTCAGAACCATTTCCGGAAAGCCTATCTCGATGCTCATTCCTTTGTAATGTAAAAAGGTTTTATGCAATCTTTACACTTATCTCGCTAAGCTTCACATAAATTTGAATAAGTATAGGAACGAGCATACCCGTCAGAAAACTAACAGTGAATAAGTTCATAGCTATAACAATTCCTATAACTCCTGTATCCTCTATGACTCCCGATATTTCTAAGACAAGAATGAGAATGCCTATGCCTAGGAAAACATAAGCTGGAACCAGCCATTTACTTATAAGCAACCGTCTTACACTTAGTTCAGTTTTATCCATTTTATCTTCCCTCCTCATCTCACCCCCCGTTCTTTATATCTCATAAGGAAAGGTTTCCTTAAATTTCTTTTGATAAACCTTTTCTTTGCCGGATAAGAAAACTTGTATTTGTTTGATCAAACTTTCTTTACACTTTTTCTTTTTTACAAAAAGAAAACCTGTGCTAAAAGAAAAACTAAGGAACGGTTTCCTTTATTTCTTTTGATAAACCTTTTCTTTGTAAGAAAAGGTTTATGATCATAGCCATCACGGGAACACCCGGTACGGGGAAGACCGGAGTGTGCAACGCATCTGGACTTGCATGCATGGATCTGAATAGTGTAATAGCGGAGCAGGGGTTCTACACCGGTGTAGATGCCGAGCGGGGATCTCTCATCGCGGATCTCGCAAAACTCAAAGAATACGTGCGGAGTAAGGAGAAGGAGCAGAAGCGGTTAGTGATCGAAGGCCACCTGGCTCATTTCCTGAATCCCGACGTTGCCATCGTGCTGCGTGCCAACCCTCTTGTGCTTGCCGGGCGGCTGAGGCAAAAGGGGTTTCCACCACAGAAGATACAGGAGAATGTGGAAGCCGAAACGCTGGATATTATACTGGCAGAGGCGGTAGAGCGCTGCGAAGTTGTCTATGAGGTTGATACAAGCGGGAAGAGCGTAGAAGAGGTAGCTTCTCTGCTGCGAGCGATTATAGACGCGGAGCTCGAAGAGGAAAAAGAACGTGAGCGAAGAAGTTTAAGGGAGAGGTATAAGCCGGGCTCAGTGGACTGGACAAGCTTCTTTGAGATGATCTGCCGGACGGCAACGTATCACTGAAAATCCCGAATCCCAAGCCAAGCACCAAAACAAACTTTTTTGCTCCGCAAAAACCTTTACTAAAAATAATAGTTTCTTTGGTAAAGCTTTCTTTTCTAAACTAAAGAAAGGTTTGTTTTGAATTTGTAATTTTGGTCATTTGGATTTATTTAGTCATGGGCTCTGCCCGCGTTCCC
>JACUTR010000014.1 GCA_014859735.1 Candidatus Methanophagales archaeon
ACTTCATAAATTCAAATTTAGAGATAATCTATATCAACATGTGCGGAATATGGGTTTAGAAGTATCTTCTGATAATATTATTTCACTCTTTCTCTACTGAGCCACATGAGTAGTTGCTCTCGAATCACATTCGCCTCCATGCTCGTTCGTTTCCTCGGTCTCGGGATATCAATCTTCATGCACTGGATGATTCGACCGGGTCTTGCGGACATCACGGCAACTCTATCCGCAAGATAGACCGCTTCATCAACGCTGTGGGTCACGAACAGGATGGTCTTCTCTGTTCTCTTCCAGATCTGAAGCAGCTCTTCCTGTAGCACATTCCTCGTCTGCGCATCCACCGAGCCAAACGGTTCATCCATTAATAAAATAGCGGGATTTGTCGCAAGCGCGCGTGCAATCGCTACCCTTTGCTTCATGCCGCCTGAAAGCTCCTGAGGATAACAATTTTTAAAGTCCAGGAGACCGACAAGCTCCAGGTACTGCTCTGCAATTTTTCGTCTCTCTTGCACACCCCGAATCTCCAGCCCGAATTCCACATTCTTCAAGACCGTTCGCCACGGGAATAACGAAAATTCCTGGAATACCATCCCTCGATCCGGAGAAGGGCCGCGCACTCTTTCACCATCCAGGATAATCTCGCCACTGCTTGGGTAGTCTAAACCCGCTACCATTCTGAGCAAGGTAGTTTTTCCGCAGCCCGAAGGACCCACGATACATAAAAATTCGGTTGACTTAACTTCGAGATTGATCTCCTCCAATGCCTTGAGCTCCCCTTCCTCCGAGTTATACCTCTTCGTTACGTTCCGAAGTGTGAGCTTATGGTTCATTCTCTTCTCTTCTATTTCACTATGCCCTTCCGCCATCTAAATAGTTTTTCCTCTATATAATGCCTGAAGACGCGGTCCAGAAGCAGCGAAACCAATCCTAAAATGAGCATGTATGCTATGACATAGTCCATCTGCTTCCAGTAGTAAAACTGATTGAAGAGCCGATAGCCCAGCCCATTTTTACTCACGCCGAACATCTCCGCGGCGACCACACACATCCACCCAACTCCCATGCCAACACGAGTGCCGGTAGCAATTGAAGGAAGCGCAAAGGGAAAAGCCACGTATCGGATCAGCTTTTTATCTCCAATGCAGCCCAATACTTTGCCCGTTTCCACTAACACCCTCGGTACGTTCCTGAACCCGGTATAACTGTCAATCAGAATCGGAAAGAACGCGCCCAGAAAGATAATAAACCCCGCGGCATAGTGGGTCAGGCGAAACCAGACAATGGCGAGCGGTATCCATGCGAGCGGAGGTATCGGTCTCAGGATCTCGATAAGCGGGTCCAGAGCTTTGAATACCGTCTTGAACCAGCCCATACCAACCGCGAGCGGAAGTGCTATGGAAAATGCCAGCACCAGGCCGATACCAAAATGGAGGAGGCTGACCAGTATGTCAGGAATTATATTCTCTCGAAGCAGATAAAAAGCAAAAATAACCTCTGAGAATCTTGGCAAGAATGCCGAGTTCTTTACCACATACCTCGCCAGGACCTCCCAGAGGATTATGGTTATGACCAGAGGCACTAAGACTATTCCTTTCTCTCGTATCGCAGCCGGTATCTTCATTGTTAACCCGTTATCTCATCATAGAAGCTGGTATCAAAGATGTCTGCTTCACTGAGTGGTTTTTTGCCCTTTGCCTCATAACGCTCTCTATTCTGTTCATAGATCACTTGTGCATAGACGAGTGAACTTTCCACCTCCAGATGGGGATCGTGAATCCAGCGCGCATCCGATATAGTAATGGAATGCTTTATCGTTGATAAATCTCCTCCCTGCAACTTTACAAATATTTCTGCAGCTTCGTCTGGATGCTCTTTCAGATACTCGGTCGCATTGATGTGTGTTTTGATTATCTGCTTGACGATATCCGGATGTTCCTTTATCAGCTTATCACTCGCAACCAAGCAACAACAGGCGTGGTTAGGCCATATTTCACCTGACCATTTAACGATCTTCCCGGTCCCCTCCGCGTCGATTTTTTCAGGCCACGGACTGGGGAGAAAGGCTGCATGCACGGACTTTGCTCCAATAAGTGACGCCGCATCGCTCGGACTTGCGATTGCTTTTATATCAACATCCTTAGGGTCTATTCCATTATCATTGAGCCATTTTGTAAAGACAGTATGCTGAATAGTACCTGGAGGATACGTTGCTACAATCTTTCCTTTAAAAAAGATCGGGCCCTCTCGTTCATATGCATCGACGAGTTCTGGACGGACAACGATCGCGGACCCTTGGGTCTGTGCGCCTGCAACAATCTTTGCATCCAAGCCCTCATACATCGCACTAATAGGCGGTGCGGCCCCGGTATATGCAACATCAAGCACTCCAACGAGCATCGCCTGCATCTCTGGAGCTCCTGTACCGAATAAATGGAGCTCAACTGTTTCGATACCGAATCTGCGCAAGTCCTCTTCCCACCATCCCTTCTCAGCCGCTACCATCGCTGCAAGCTGGTGTGTGCTCGGCTGATACCCAATGTTGATCTTGGTCAATTTTGGTTCTTCTCTTACCACGCTTACAACGATCACAGCCGCTGCGATTAGCCCTATAAGAGCTATTAAAATCGCTATGCTTCTTCGTTCCATATCAACTCCTCCTTCATGTTTTTATCACCTACCACCTCTTTATCCTCGCCATTTATATCTAATCAGAAACTCCTATTTAAATTTTTCTATTCTTGTCTATTTAATTGCCTTATTGTATAATAACAGGAGGATAAAGAGGTGCTTTTTATACTATAAGATATGATAGCGCTGAAGCAGAGCATCCATAAATCTCTTCTTTATCTCCCCTGCTCTTAATTTTATGTACGGGCGTAATGCATTGTCTGGATTGACCATAACGTGGAGAAATCTCGGACCTGCTTCCTCGTATAAACCTTCCAAGGCGTACCGCAGCTCTTCTTCCGTATGAACCACCCTCGTATTCTCTATACCAGCACTTATTGCTTTCAGTTCCATATCCACGTAAGAAGGTGTAGGTTGGTCTCCGGTGCTCCCCCATGTGCCGTTATCAAGGCACACAATGGAAAGGTTTTCTGGCTTCTTATCCGCAACTACCGGCAAAATGTCGCTCATCAGCAGACTTCCATCTCCATCGAGCACCACCGTCTCTCTTTTTGTCTTCATTGAGACGCCAAGTCCTATGGGAGAAGCTTGACCCAGACTCCCGAGCATGTAAAAATTCAAATCGCGGTCTTTAGCGGCATAAAGCTCCTTGCCTGGGATACCTATGTTCGCGATCACCGCTTCATCGCGTAGATACTCGGTTATTATCCTTATCGCATCGTATCTTCTCATCTCTGGCTCTTGATGTTCTCCTTCATACACCAATTTGAAAGCCCTTTTTTGGTGTGGAACGGTGTTTTCTTTAATTACCTCATCGCTTCCCCATGTTTTCGGCGAGATGAGTGCAATATGCGGTCTTTCATGAGCGAAGGCATCCTGGATAGCTTCTTCTACTGACCCTATCTGTGAGGAGTCCTCTATGAGCGTGTATTTTAGGCCCAAAGCAGCTAAAACGTTGGGCACCGCCTTTCCAAACGGGATCTGAGCCTCTATATGCTCCTTGTAAACACCACGCCAACTCGCTATGATCGGTAACGGCAGCCGATAAGTGACGGTGAGCGACATAAGAGCATTTATAGAATTACCTAAACCCGTGCTCTGGATAATCATCGCAGGCTTACCGCCGGCGAGATAAACACCTGCTGAGATACCTACGCCATTTTCTTCACGGTTCAAGCCCACATGACAAAATGCTCGTTCATTCGCAACAAACCGCAGCAGTGCACGTATCTTCTCGCACGGCAGCGTTGAGACAACCTCTATTTTGTTCTTCTTTAATATTCCTAGTACTTCTCGTTCGGGTTCATACATTTAATCACTCAGCTCTTTTACTCTACTTATAAAGCCTGAACAAACTCCTTCAGCTCTCTTTCAATCTCATCCAACGGTAATTGACCCAGAGAATTCGATTTTATTTCCATCCGCTCTTCTATTTTGTACATTGCAAATTCCTTCTTCAACCTCTTATACCCACCGCCCGTGACATTCAACAAAATCGTAGCCTTTTTTTTAACATAGCCTTCTTCTAAAGCTTTAATCAAAGAAGCAACCGCTACTGATGCTGCAGGATCCAAATCTATCCCCTCTTCGCTTTCAAATAACTTTTCCGCTTCTTTACACTCTTCATTGGTGATCCCGTACACCTTCCCATTTGTGTTCATAAGCATATCATACACACCTCCTTTGATGGAATAAGGCGGATTCCTCGTAGAAAGTACATCTGCATACATCTCCTTTATTGCATCATCGGCATTTCTCATGTCTTTATCGGCGATTATCTCTGCTCTGCCATCCTGCCATGCGCTGACCATGGGAGCAAACGGGAGATTCTGAGAAATAACCATCCTCGGCATCTTCCGGCCGAATCTTTCATCTTCAATCAGCCGGATAAACGTTTCCCATGCCGCAATTGCACCCGTGCCGCTGCCCACAGCTTGAAAATAATAATCAGGCAAAACCTTCATAAAAAATGCCGCTTCAAGCTCCACAACGCCCATTCCATCCCTCCGAGCCACATTTCTTACTCCTCCTTCCTCTATTAATCCCCCTATTAACGGGGCTCCGCCCCGTTGACCCCGAAAACCCTGTAAGGGTTTATTCGCTATCTCCTTGCTTGTCGCAATCGCATCTGAATAATCGCCATCCACGGTGATTAAGAAAATGCTCGCGTGGTTTTCTGGTTCCATAGTTGTCCACATTCGGTAAATACAACTTCTTGGTACAATTGCTACTACTGGCATTCCGGTCAGAGAAGAAACTTCAGCGAACGCTCTTGATGTATTCCCCGCAGAAGCCACGACCAAAATCTCTTCGCCTGCTCTCTCTTTTGCCCGCAGGAGTGTAGGGAGCGCTTCCAACTCCTTGAAGGTGCAGGTCTTCATGAACACACCCTTCTCAGGCCAGTAACCACTGAAACTGACATACAAATTCTCCAACCCCAATTCTTTCCCAAATTCCTCGCTTTTGTATGTAATCGGGTTCGTGTTTACAGGCAACATCTCTTCTACCGGTAGCCAATCTATATAGTTGAACATCCCCCGCCCTGAAAGCCTCCTTATCCTCTTTCTATTATACACGGTTCTTAACAACGAATCGTGACCTTCAGGGCACGTATTCGTGTACCTGTCCGGGATTATGTTTCCGCATTCCAAACACCTTAAGTGATATTTTGCATTTTGCATTTTGCACTTTACATTTTTCATTGCGCTTTGAGCGTCATAGCCTGCTTACAGGCACAGTAAGTATAAAATCTCCATCTAAAATCTTTCTCTTCAGCATTTCCGCCAGCTTTGCTGCCTTTTTTCGGTCTGACTGCCGCAAAGTCACAGGAATTTCTCTTCCCCCAAGAGTAACAATGCCGAGATTACAGCTAAAAGCACCACCCTTACATAAATGCACACATGCGCCACAGTTGCAGCATAAACCTTCATTCACTTCCTTAGCCTCAGCATCAAATGCATCTGTAGGGCACAAGCTGGTAACCTGACACTCTTCACAGTCGATGCATTTTGATGCGTCAAACCTCACGGAAAGGTCACCGTCTCGCCACACATCATCGTAGGTTATTTCACCCACAGGCAGCCGGGTATGGACATCCAGAACCAGCAGTTTTATCTCTCCATCAAGCCGTTTAGTAGTTTCCAGCACATGCTCATTTAGGATAGGAAGGGGAACTGCCCAGGAATTCAAAACCTCAGGTCCGGCTGAAGTCCGAAATCCTCCCAGATACTCCGGGATCATACCGTGCATATCTGCAATACCCATCAAATTTGGCTTTTCCGCCGAACTTCGTGTTCCTTCTCCAATAACAAAACCCACAGCGCCGTTCATCAAGATTCTCGTGCCAATGCCGATTGTCTCCCTAAAGGGGTCTTTTTCTAATGGGTTTAGCTCACCACAGCCTGAGAAACTCAGTTCCTTGAAAGCTCCTTCAAACTTGCTCACTGAAAATATCGAAGCCACTTCGCTATCTCGTGGATTTACAAATGCATGGTAGTTTCTAAATGCGTTTCTCGTACTGCAAAGCTTCGCAAATGGAATTTCCTTAAGAATTGTAGTTGTTTCTATCCTTCGACCTTCAACAGTTTCAACCACGACCTCTATCTCTTCATGCGAAACTAAATCTCTGAAAAGATGTCCGCCCCCGTATCTATCATCCCGGTGAGAAGTGGCATACACCATCACCTCAATGATACCAAGCCGTTCGTTCGGACAAGGACCTGCGAATGCCGGCACTCCATTCAGGAAAACCTTTGATGCACGTTCAAACTCGTCTCGTTCGGCGACTTTAAACGAAAGAACGGCAAATGTTCCACTCATCACGCCGCAGGTCGCCGAAGTGACGACATCCACATCTCCAAAACCGATATCCTCCCCACTCCGCACACTATTACAAAGCTCATCGGCAGTCATCACTACGCCCTCGCCTCTTTCTAGTTTATCAGTTATCTCCGCTACGGTCCTTCTCTTCTCCATCTCTCCCTCGCTTGCTTATTAGAGGATATCAAACTTTTCCAGGATACGTTCGAGAGAGTTTGAATGAGTTTGTATTCCTACAACTTTGTAGGGGTCTGCACCCAGTGCTAAGGCGATAAACTGGGCATAGTTAATGATAGGCAGACCGATTTCTATACCACTTTCTTCTTCAATAAGTTCTTGATTTCGGTCAAGTGTTATTTGACACCCCGGACAGGCGACGAGAAGAACATCAGCTCCCGCCTCTTTAGCGGATAGAAGCTTTCTTCGGGCAATTATCCGGGTAAGGTATCTTCGTTCTGGTTCTACCGTATGATCAAAGCCCATACCACAGCATAAGCCCTTCTCCACATAATCCAACGGTTCCGCACCAGTAATGGATACGAGTTCGTCCAATAAATTAAGCACGGCGGATTTCCTGAACATCTTCGCATAGTGGCAACCGTTGTGCGTGGCAACTCGAAGACCGTAAAGGCTATGCTTTACTTCCCCTTTTATTCTGTCTCGGTGAGCCCATAGTATCTCTGAAATATGGGCTATATTGACCTCACCTCTGTATCTCCTGTTCATTTTGCTCAATACCTCTTCATTTATCCGCCTTCCTATTCCGCTCCTCAAAATACCGGCCGATTCCGTAAGCACCCCGTAACTTGTTTGACAAACCGGTGCTATATTTAGATAGCCCGTTTCTTCTGCCAGAGCGAAATTCCTTGCATTTATCGCAAGCATTGTGGAAAGCGGTATTTCATTAACATAATAACCAAAGCCGGTGCACGATGAGTGCCGGGGATCATCGAGGTAGTCAATGCCGAGCCTGTCAAGTAGGTATTTTATACTCTCGGTAATACCGGGATAATGTGCGTCAGCGAAACAACTATGGAATAAATAAATTTTATTATCAGGAATTCTTTTCGTTACTTCCTCGGCCACACCTTCTCTTCTGAATTTTTTATTCCCTGTTCTATCCACAATCTCTCGTATCTCATCAAGCGATTGTTGAGGTATTCTTCGACAATGCACTTCAAGACCAAGCTCCGATCTGAACTTCTTCATACTCGAGTAGATCCTCTTCCATGAAGAGCCCCATTCCGGAATCTTATCGGGAGAGAGAGCATCAAAGGTGACACATAACCCTCGCTCGTAAAGGGATTTGCAGTATAACTCTTCCCTGCATCTTTCACGATTTACAGTTAACCCCTTCCACTCGTTCTCCTTCAAGATCTTAATTATATCAGCCACACAATTTCCTTTTCTGCACGCGTATTTACAGGTATAGCACGAAAAGCACTTTTCTAAAGGATACTCTTCTATACTCCATCCCGTGATAAGGCACTCGACCAATCTTCTCGGATTGTACCTCTTGTCCAGTGACGCCGCGGGGCAAATGCCCGTGCATGCACCGCATTGAATGCAGGAATACAAATCAGGGGCACGAGGATCGGTAAGTAGCCAGTCTAACCTGAATTTCTTCAGGTCCTCTTCACCCGGCCCGTTTTCCGTATCGGGCATTTCTGCAAGTTGGTGCGTGCGTGGGGGGTAATCTCTGAGAACCGGTGTTATTTCCTCATCCTCAAAGATCTTACTATCCACCATTCTTTTCAATTCATCTCTTTTCTACATTTTCGGTATTTAAATTTTTCTATTTTGCGCACTAAAATTGCCTAATTGTATAATAACGGATGCAATAATTTATAAATAAGAGATCATCTTTTATACTATAAGGTATGACCGTCGCTGATGATATAGTGACCGCGATCTTCATGCAGGATAAGGAACTCACCGATATCGTAGCAAAAGCCATCAAACAGAGATTGGGAATGAGCATAGGGGAATTCAGCGAGAAATCGGGAATACCTGCAAGCACGCTTTACAAGATCCTCTCCGGCGAGCGGGACCCAAATCTGCGCACCTTGAGAAGGATAATAACCACAGTAAGGGAGATCGAACGCGGGTCTCCGCAGAAGAAGAAATTCATCGCTGTTATCGGTGCACGAGGCGTTTTGGACGGTATAGAAAAGGATGAGATAAACTTCAACAATGAGATTATTGTGATTAAAGAATATGCGGTCACTACGATAGAGGAAGCGATTATAGCAGCCATTCAGGCGGAGAGAGATGGTGCATCCGCGCTCGTGTGTGCGCCCATCGTCAGTCCAACCGTTGAGAAGATCGTTACGATACCGGTTGCAACGATAAGACCAACCTCAAGTGTGACGAGGGCTGTTGAACTGGCCGCAAAGAAGATACACTGAATCCTGTACGCATGTTCTTTATCGCTGAGCTCGCTTATAATAATCCGTCCTCATTCCAGCTTCTTTCGCTCACCGGTAACCAGGTAGATGATCCGACGGGCAATGTTACCGGCGTGGTCCGCAATTCGCTCCTGATGGAGGGCGATGAAGATAAGGTGACTCGCGCTCGTAATGGCGCGGGATATCAATCAGCGGTTTCGCATACGGTTCATCCGCGATCCGCAATACGATCTCTGCAATATCACCCGCGAGGTCGCTTATCCGGTCGAAATCCGTTCTGATCTTCAAGGACGTTTCTATTCTTCTGAGATCAATCGCCATCGGCTGTTGTAACGCCAGGAGCCTCATACACTGGTTCTCTATCTCAAATTCCATCCTGTCGATGACACTGTTCTCTTCGAGAACTCGTGCTGCTAACACCTTATCATGATTGACGAGAGCGTCGATGGCGTTCTTTGCAGCTATTTTGGCGAGCTCACCCCTCCTTAATACATCCGTCTTGAGCTTCTCTAAAGCCTCCAAATAGTCTTTTCTAACCTTCATCTAGCCGAATCTCCCGGTGATATAATCTTCCGTGCGCTTATCACCAAGAACAGCGTGATGAGCACGAGCGAAGCGCCAAATGCACGAGAAAGCTGTTCTGACGTGTTTCCCGTCGTTGCGAGCAGATACACATAAACGGGTAACGAAGCAACAGGGTCGAATAGGGACGTTGGCAAGAAGGTCTCCAGACCAGAACCCGCAGTTAAAAGCACAACCGCAGTCTCCCCTATCGCTTTTCCATGCCCAACAGGATACCGGTGATCACGCCGGGATAGGCGCTTTAAAGGACAATGCTCCGAATGGTTTGCAGCTTGGTGACACCTAATGCGCTCATAGCATGCTTACCCTTTCTTTTGCTCGAACACGAGCTCCTCTCCTCCGCGTGAGTACATGCGGTAGATCATGATTGCTCCCCTTTCCGATTCATCAACTTCGATGAGGTTGAACGATTGTGGTATATTCCATTTTACGCGGTCCGTGCACGCCGTACCTGCATTTGCAATGATCATCCCATTCACGTCCCATACCCACGGCACATGCTTATGACCGCAGAGTACCAGGTCAACCTTGCTTGCATCTCACCAGCAGTTCGAGTAGATCGCCCGCATCCCTGAGAATACTGCTTTCTCGCCCGGTTTTAGGAACCGGAATCAGATGGTGGTGAATCGCCACGATCTTAAAGTCTTTCGTATCCAGGCACTGCTCAATCCATTTGTATTTCTCCCTGCCCACATGACCATCGTCGATGTCGGGCTGTGTGGGATCAATGCCAACAATAGTTACTCCGTTGTATCGCTCCTTCCTCGATCGTGGTCCGAAGAACTCCTCAAAGCCAACATCACCGACGTTCCGAACGTCGTGATTTCCTGGAACCACCACGCTTCTCGCACCTGCGATTCGATCGATATAACGCTTTGCCCGTTCATATTCGATCGGATAGCCGTTATCAGTTAAATCGCCAGTCACAACCAGGATTTCAGGCCTCAGTTCATTTATCCTCGTTATGACGTTCTCTGCCAAATCGGGCAGTAAATGAGCTTCGGTTGCATGAATGTCAGATATCTGCACGATTTTCATCTTATCTTCTCGTTCTCACCCTTCACGTTCCTACTAAAAATAAGAGGAAGGGGGGAAAAAATAATCCTCTTTTATTTTCCATTTTTATCGTTCTCTTTTTGAATGCACATTCTCGACCGTTGCCTCCACGCCGTCTATGCGGACCGCTTTGACGGTCTCATCGACGTAGCCGAGGGAGAGAGACCCGATGCTCGAGGCATCGCTGCTGACCGTTGCCCGTACCTCTCCGGTTTTTAAAAAATTTATATAAATTAAGGGATAAATATATAGAATAGTGGGTAGCGAAAGCCATTTCATTTAGTGGCATCAGCAAAAAGATAGCGGTTTATTCTACTTACAAGCCAACCTGCACCACCCAATACGATGCACCACCAATTAGTGCCGACAGTGGAATGGTGATTATCCATGCGGTGACCATCTTTTCCACCTCAGACCATCTTATCCTGCGAAGGTTTTGAAAAAATGACCCTCCTATTACTGAAGAAGCTACTATATGTGTGGTGCTTGCCGGCATACCCGCTAAACTCACCCCTAATATCGCAAGACCAGCACCTGCTTCTGCTGAGAATCCATGCTTCGCCTCAACCTTCGTCAATTTCCATCCCAATGTCTCCATTACCCTCCACCCAAGCAAAAAAGTACCCAGAGCCATCACTACTCCACAGCTTATCATTACCCACAACGGGACAGTAAAATCCTGGATAAAACCGCCAGCGAGCAAAGCTACGGTGATCACGCCCATTGCATTTTGCGTATCATTCATCCCGTGACTGAAAGCCATAAAAGGGGTTGTAATAATCTGTCCTCTTCTAAATATTGCTTCTACCTTAGGGGTTGGTGTGTGTTTAAAAACCAGGTAAATTAGCCAACTAACGAGAGAGAAAATCAGGAGCCCTGCTATAAGTCCCATAAAAGGACCCAATACAATAGCAAGAAACACTTTATTGGTGAGTATATCCCAGTGTATCAGCCCTCCTGCGGCTATTCCAGCACCCAGAAGCCCGCCAACCAAGGAATGACTAACGCTTATTGGAATTCCAATCGAAGTGCAGAAAAACACCCATATTATCGCTCCAATCAGACCGGTAATGAGAACAATAAGAAATATATCCGGTGCTAAACTGTTAGTATCAACAATTCCCTTACCTATGGTTTCAGCCACTCTTGTAGAAGCGAAAGCGCCGGCAAGGTTAAATACACTTGCCACAACCAATGCATTCAGTGGCGTCATCGCCTTAGTGGCTGTGGTCGTAGCGATAGCATTCGCACGATCATTCGCACCATTCAAGAAATCAAAAACCAACGCCAACAGTATTATTATGGTGACAAGCCAAAAAACAGACATCACATTAAATCCCGCCCTTTAATCTAAAGGTCTCCAGAATATTCGCCACGTCCTCACAATTGTCCATAATATCCTCTAAAATCTCCACTACCTCTTTAACCAACAGTCGTTCAAGGACTTCATTAGGATCTTCCGCTGGGGTGGTCATCAGTATCTTCAGCCATCTCCGATTTATTTTGTCCGCTTTGTTTTCTAATTCGTTTATCCGTATGCAGCAGTTTTCCACCATTGGTTCTTTGCGTCCGATAGCGCGCAGACAACTCACCGCCTTTTTTATCTCCTGCGTTGCCTCTAAGATAATCGGAGCGAACTCACTTACCGGTTCCGGAATTGTAGCTCGTTGAGTAAACGCCAGTCGTGTTACTGCCTTTTCCACTCCATCGATTACATTGTCAAGATTATGAGCGAAGTATCGTATATCCCCCTTCTCCTCCGTGACTCGTGTGTGGTCATAAAATAATTCCTGTACGATTTGATGAACGACCGAATCCGCTTCGTCCTCCAGCATTTCAAGCTTTTCTCTTATCTGTAAAAGGCTCGAGCTGCGGGAATCAGGGCTCAGTAAAAAAGGTGTGGAGCGATATTCAGCACCTAAATCAACCAGCAGTTGCGATGCTTCCACCGCTTTATCGGCAAGCTCATCAAAGAGGACAAAAAATTTCTTGGTATGGGGCACAAACAGGGACATTTTATGTAAAATAGAGTTGAATAAAAGCGTTTTTAGATAAGGGGGCCCTTCACCCCTCTTCTTTAGAGTGGTAAACCACTTTCTCGTCTTACCTCTTTTCATCCCCTATGTACATAGAAAATGAACCGAATACTTAAACTTTTCGAAATTATCGTAGAGAAAAAGAAAAACTCTATAGATATCCCCCGCTTTTTCCATATCTACGAGAGAGAATCCAATAATTTCCTGAACGCTCTGCTTCTATGCGATACGTTATTTTTCTCCTCAGTGCTCATTTCCGCAAACGTCTTGCCCTCGAATTCAAATATAGGATCGTACCCAAAGCCACCACTCCCGCGCATCTCCTCCGCTATTCTCCCTTCTGCGGTACCGACAAAAAGAATTGGCTCTTTATTTTGCGATTCGCAGAATGCAACCGCAGTCTTAAAGGTAGCTTTTCTCGCTTCACCCTTTTTATCCGCCATCAATTTCAGGATCCCTTCATTCCCTATCTTTTTGAAGACGAACGCGGAGAACGTACCGGGAAACCCATATAACGCGTGAATAAACAACCCGGAGTCTTCTATGAAGAACGAATTTTTAATCGCCATCTTCTCCCTTATATAATTCGCACTTGCTTTCACGACCGCTTCTATCTCCTCGAGCTGCAATTCGGGATATTCGTAGTCTCTATGCACGATTGTTATATCCCTCGATTCAGAGTCAGCCAAAGCTTTTATCTCCTTCACTTTGTGCGAATTTGTGGTGATGAATACGATTTCTCTTTTTGAACCCATCGTGCATTACACTGCTTTAATACTCCTCACAATAATAAGGTATATAATTAAAGTAAGGTGCAGGGCAGGGGTTTCCGTGAATGGTGATGAAAGGTAGTATAAAACTGGAGCACGGTGCAGGGGGTGAAGGGATGCACGAGTTGCTCAAACTCGTGCTCAGCTACTTCAATTTCAATACTGTGAGAGGTAACGATAGGATAGAGATAGAGGTAGAGGTGCCTTTGAACGCGCTGGATGATTCAGCAGTCGTTGACAGCATTGTTTTCACTACCGATTCACATACCGTGAAGCCGTTATTTTTCCCGGGTGGTGATATCGGGAGTTTGGCAATCGCAGGTACCGTTAATGATATTGCGGTTATGGGTGCAGAGCCTCTCTGCTTATCAGCGGCATTTGTGATAGAAGAAGGGTTCCCGGTCAGTGATTTTGAGCGGATTTTGGAGAGCATGAAGAAGACGTGTGAAGAGGCGGAGGTCTCTATAGTCACTGGTGATACGAAAGTTGTTGAAAAGGGTGCGGTGGAGAAGATCGTGGTGAATACCTCGGCGATCGGGAAGCGAACAGCGGCTCTGGATAAGAACTTGAAGGAGGTGAGAACGTACCGGGAATTACATAGTAACTGGTTAGTGGACTCGAATCTCAGGGATGGTGATAGGATAATCGTCTCTGGTTACCTCGGCGATCATGGTGTAGCACTGCTCTCGTTCAGGGAAGGGTTCGAGTTTGATACCGAATTGAAGTCTGATATAACGCCGTTAAACAAGCTTATTTATGAGCTATTGGAAGTTGGTGGTGTGGTTGCCATGAAAGACCCGACGAGGGGCGGACTCGCGAACACACTCAACGAATTCAGCGAGAAATCGAACGTGGGCATCCTGATCGAGGAGGATACAATACCGATACGAGAATCAGTGCGAAGCGCGTGTGAGATGTTGGGGATAGACCCTCTGGAGATAGGTAATGAAGGAAAGGTGGTTATGGGCGTGGTAAACGAGAAAGCCGATGAGGTGCTTGATGCGCTGCGGAGAACCGAGAAGGGCAAAGATGCCGCGATCATCGGTACCGTGACGAACGAGCTCACCGGCGTGGTGATGAAGACCCGGGTTGGTGGCATGAGGATTGTTGAAACGCCGATCGGTGATCCTGTGCCGAGGATATGTTGATATCCACTCTTTTCACCCAAATTTTGATGTAACACTACGGATGCGAAAGAAAAGCGGAAAGATTTATAAATGAAGTAAAACAAAGAACCATGTAAAGGAGGTTATCGAATGATCCAAACTCTGGAGATCGAGAATTTTAAGTCAATAAAACACCTGAAAATGGATTGCAGGAGGATAAATCTCTTTATAGGTGAACCAAATACCGGGAAGTCTAATATTTTAGAGTCCTTGGGATTATTATCACACTCATATTATAAACGTTATTCGGAAGAACTTAAACAATTTGTCAGATTTGAGACTGTGAGCAATCAGTTTTACGATGATAACTTAGAGGATAAGATAAAAATACGGGTTGATCAAAAGGTCTTTCACCTAGAATTTCGAGAAGGACGATTTGTAGGCTCTTATAATAATCAAGAGGCTTTCCGGTATGGTTATGAAGGTAAGTTTATGGGCGAGCCGGGTTTGGATGAACTCATGCCTTTTAAGTATTATAAGTTTGAAGTAAGAAGAGATTTCCCCCGTCAAGAATCTGAATTTCTCCTTCCCCCTTCTGCTGCTAACCTCTTGGCTCTCATCTTAGCTCATAAAAACCTAAAGAGACTGGTGAGGCAACTATTTGAAACATGCGGACTGAGAGTTGTTCTTAAGCCACAAGAGAATAAAATAGAAGTGCAAAAGGAGCGTGAGGACATAATAATCTCCCATCCCTATTCCTTAGTTTCTGATACGCTCCAGAGAGTTATCTTTCACCTTGTGGCAATTGAAACGAATAAAAACTCTATAATTATGTTTGAGGAACCAGAAGCTCATGCATTTCCCTATTACACAAAATATCTCGCTGAAAGAATAGCCTTGGATCAAAATAATAACCAATATTTTATTTCAACGCACAATCCTTATCTCCTCCTTTCAATCCTCGAAAAAGCACCCAAAGATGATGTGGGCATTTTCATAACTTATTTTGAAAACTACCAAACAAAAGTAAAACCGTTGAGCGAGAAAGAGCTGGAAGAAATAATGGGGATGGGGATAGACATTTTCTTCGACATTGAAAGATTCTTAGAAGTGAAGAAATGATCTATACCGAGTGCAAACCAGATTCTGCGTTAGTAAAAACGTTAGGAATACCAAAGAGACAGGTTATCCATTTGGGAGGAAAACCTGAAGTTTGTAAACAATTGGCAAAACGAGAAAATTGCAACGGATTGGTAGATGAAGATCCTTTCAGTGTCCAGCCTCCTTATTTGAAAAAATTGCAGGAGAAGGAAAATCTATCTGATTGTGGACTAAAGATATTGAACGATAATTCTAAGAACAACGATTTAATTATCCTGTGTCCACGATTAGAGGAGTGGATATTAAAGGCTACAAAGGAGGCTAAGATAGATATAAAGCAGTATAAGTTACCAGATGAAGGTGGACAGTTACACAAAGTGATTAACTTAGACATTAGAAAATTTGATAAGTTGATAACGGATTTGACAGGCAAAAGTGAGATGGTAAAAGCTCTGCAAAAATCCGTAAAGGAACTGGAGATGAAATGAACCCTTTCATTACCGGCCTTGCTCCAGCTTAAACCCCGGATTTTTCACGACAATCTCTTTTATCCGTGCGGCAGCATCGCTTTCTAATAACCTGTTCACATCCCCAATCGAATCTTCAAGGTTCATATCGAACGCTATTGCACCTAACAGAGGCACCTCGAATTCGTTGAGCGCCTCGTTCACCACTGAGGACTCGTGCAGCTTCATATTCTCGATAACCCCGATAAGGGGCATATTCAACTCTTTGAGCATTTTTAGCACCTTCTTTACCGTTTCTAATGCTACTTTTGAACCGGTGGTCACCACGAGAAATTCCGCCTTCTTCAACCACCGGATAACGTCCAATGATATATCTCCAATGCCCGGCGGCATGTCGACAATCAGGAAATCGAGTGAACCCCACTGTGTAATGGCGAGCAGTTCCAGCAGCGCATTTGAAATATCAGTACCTCGCAGTGGCGTGGGCTCGTCACCGGTGAAATACACAATGCTCATGTACGCTATGCCATGAACCTCAGGCGGAACGATTCCCCTCTCCTCCTTTGGATACACACCCTCGATCCCCAGTATCACGTGCGTCGAGGGTGCGGACAAATCCAAATCAAGCAGCCCAACCCGATAACCCAATCGGGACAAGGTTAATGCAAGTACCGATGAGATTACACTCTTACCAATGCCCCCTTTACCGCCGGAAACCGCGATTAATCGCTTTATTCCCGCCAGTCGCGTATCAATAACGCTTAATCGTGGATCCATCACTAACCCCTTTTCTTTTATAAAAAGAAAAGCGTTTACGGAAAGAAAAATTTTCAAGTTTATTGAACTTTGCCTGCACTTTTCCCTTTTATGCTTTGTATCAGAACACCTCGCCCCTGGATCACCTCAAAGTCAGGGCTCTTACACGATGGACATCTGATATACGCATGAGCAACCTCGGGCGCAAAATGAACCGCTTCATACTCCTCCTCGGTTAATCCTATGTCACCAAAATCCCATTCCTTTCCGCACACGCGGCATCTGAAGATCGCTTTTTCTGGTTCCATTTTTATCTTCATGTCCTTCAGCAACAAGCCCTCATCGCGAGTTCGGGCAAGTTCGTCCAACGCAAATTTGAAGATTTCGAGGTCCAGCTGCTGTAATTCACCGATCTTAAGTGTTATTTCGGTAATCTCTTCCAGCCCTTCTTTTCTCGATTCCTCAAGTGCGGCCGCGATCACCGCATCTGCCAATGACCATTCGTGCATACGTCCCCATCCTTATTTTTTATTCGCTGTTACTTACTCAAACACCAATCCTATGTTTTCCGTACCTGAAGAGTATATTGCAGGACCCTTCAATTGAGACCATACAGGGTCCAATAGGATGCTGAGGCGTGCACATCGTACCAAACAGAGGACAATCCTCTGGATACACCAGCCCTCGCAGGATCTCGCCACATCTACAACCCTCTGGCTCTCTATAATCGCTGCTCAACTCGCTTAAAGCATCTTCGTATCGTTTTCTCGCATCGTAGTTCGCGAATTCTTCTCTCAATCTAAGTCCACTGCCCGGTATAACGGGAAAACCTCGCCAGCTTACGTCGAACGGTTCAAAAACCGCTTCCATTATTCGCTTCGCTTTCTCATTTCCCTCAGGTTTCACCACGCGTGCATATTCATTCTCCACCTTTGCCTCACCAGTGCGTATCTGCATCGCGAGCAGGTAAGCGGCAATAAGCACATCCAGCGGCTCAAAGCCCGCAATTACCTGCGGCACCTTATATCGAGTGGATATAAATTCATACGCCCGTTCTCCTATAATCGTTGATACATGACCTGGATTGATGAACCCATCTATCTTCATCTCACCCATTTGTATCAACGCTTCCATCGCAGGTGGGATGAGCCGGTGCGCAGAGAGGATCGAGAAATTCGCCGGCGGATTATGCAGGATGACTGATGCGGGAGTTGGGGCTGTTGTTTCAAATCCGATGGAGAAGAAGACAACATCCTTATCTGTTTTTTCCGCGATGGCAATGCAGTCGGTTATGCTGTACACCATCCGTATATCAAACCCCTCGGCCTTCACGTCTGCTAACGATTGATGCTCGCCGGGAACCCTGAACATATCACCAAACGTCGCAACCACCTTCCCTTTTCGTGCTAACAGAATCGCTTCTTCGATCTCCTTTGCCGTCGTCACACAGACCGGGCAGCCCGGTCCCGCTCTCACTTCTATGCCCGCCTCTTGTAACATCGAATTCAACCCGAACTTCACCATTGTATCCTGATGGGTGCCGCAGACATGCATCAATCGCAGATCGAGATTCAAGGCTTTTAATTTCTCTATTATCCGCTGTGCTAATCCCTCGTCTCGATATCTGAACATTGTGTTTTCTTTATCCACTGCTAACTACTATTATTAATAGTTTTTATGCGATAGAGTTATTCTCCACCAGCCTATTTATCTTATCTGAAATGGTTCATATATATACCACAATAAATTGTTAGGCGAAATGCATATAATTGAGAAACATAAAGGTATGAATAATGATGAAACTGAGAATCTACATAGATACCTCGGTAATTGGCGGCTGCTTGGATAAAGAATTTCAAAACGCTTCAAGAGAATTGATCCAAAAATTCAAGCAGGGGGAGATGACGGTGGTGATATCAGAACTGACGACACTTGAATTGAAAGATGCACCTCAAGAAGTTCGGGATATAGTTAGAGAGATACCTGAGGAAAACATAGAATATGTGGAATTAACGGAAGAAGCGGTGAATCTTGCCAGGAAGTACATCGCCGAAGGAGTAATAGGGAAAGGGAAATTAGTTGATGCAGAACATATCGCGATGGCAACCATAAACCGTGTGGACGTGTTAGTAAGCTGGAACTTCAGACACATTGTAAACTTGCAGAGAATCCGGGGTTATAATTCTGTAAACCTTAAATATGGTTATCCCTTATTAGAAATAAGGAGTCCATTGGAGGTGATAACTTATGAGGAGTGAGAAGAAATTTGATGCCGTGAAAATGATGCGTGAAATCAGAGATAAGTTGAGCAAAGAGTTTGAGCACATGAACTACGAGGAACAAAAGAAATATATAAGAGAAAGAATTAAGCCTGAAGGTGAGAAGAGTGTGCACTTCGCCTAACAGAGCGTATCTGGCTTCGTGCCTTCGGCACTACGCCCAAATTCCCCGAAGGGGAACTTCAGATACGCTCGGTACGCTAATTGCAATCAGCTCCAGAACGCTATTAAAAACTTTCTTCAAGTAATTCCCACCACAACGCAAGCGTCTCTCGCGCCTCCTGCTCATCTAATACCGCGATTGCAAAACCTGCATGGACAATGACATAGTCGCCTACTTTCGCATCGACCAGGGTGATGTCTATCTCGCGCGAGACACCACCGAAATCTGCCTTCGCCTTTCTCCTTATCCCCTCTTCACCGGTGATCTCCACCACTTTCGCTGGTATTGCCAAACACATCTTTATTTGTATTTATATAGTGGATAATAAACCCCAATGTCAAATACTACCAAATCCCAAGTAAATCCCAATTTCCAAATCCCAAAGAAAAACAGCCTTAAAATATTTCTTTGGTAAAGCTTTTTAAAGAAAGGTTTTTGGTAGTATTAGGATTTGGGATTTTCTAAGGAACTGAACAAATGCGTTTATCCGTAACTTCTGTTCCTTAAATGTCCTATAATCGCGTTTTGCCCCACCGAAATTCCTCCGTCACCATTCGGTATCCTGTCATGAGTTAAAAACCTTAATCCTTTCTCCTTTACCAGGGCTTCTGCCATTCTGACAATCGGCACATCATACGAAACCCCACCTGTTATCCCAATGGAGGGAATGCCAGTAGCATTACAAGCCTCCGCTGCAATCTCGACCATCTCCTTGATCAGGGCATAGACAAAGGAATATGCGATGTCCGCCTTATCTTTTTCCGTGCTTATCCTATACTCTGCCAATTGATCGAACAACGGCAGTGTCAGAACGATTTTACGATCAGCACGAGCAACCTGCGTTTCAAATTCATACGTCGGCTCTCCTTCTGCTAAATATCGTTCGAGTTTCATTGCAGGTTCACCATCATACGTCATCCTTTGACAGATGCCGAGGTAGCTTGACAATGCATCTAACACTCTGCCAAAGCTGCTTGTTTTTGGTGCTTTCTTCAAAAGCTTTTCCATCACGTTCGCTTCCTGTTCACCCACTAATTGAGCCGTAGGGGTATCTTTACCTAAAAGCGAAAAAATCGCAAAGACCAACCTTCTTGGGTCTTTTATCGCCATTTCCCCACCGATTAGAGGTATCTCCTCCAGAGATCCCACCCGTTCAAAGGAGTAATAACGCGACTGGAGGATTTCTCCACCCCATGCTTTCCCATCCACCCCGTAGCCCGTTCCATCTAAGGCTAAGGCAACCACTTCATCCACAGCCCTATCGAGCATCAATGAAGCTGCATGAGCCCAGTGATGCTGCACCTCAACCAATTCAATTGAAAATTCTTCAGACAGCTTTTTACCATACCGCCTCGTTGAATATCGTGGATGCAGGTCTACCCCAATTGCATCAAAGTCAGCCATTGTTAAACCTAAAAGGTTCATCAGGCGCTCCGTGCCAGATGCTAAAAATTCTACCGTTGGATAATGATACGTATTACCGATATGCTGAGTGGCATACAGATTCCCCTCTTTCGAGATACTCGTCGAGACATTCTCTCCCGCACCTAAGGACAAAATCCTATCCTTATACAGGACTTTGAGAGAAGTTGGGACAAACCCCCTCGACCTCCTCAGGAAAAATGTCCCCCCCTCATAGCACCGAAGAACCGAATCGTCTATCCTGTTCACTATGGTTCTGTTATGTACGAGGAAGTAATCAACGTTTAGATTGAATGCATCCTCGTTTCTGATGACCATCGGCTCTCCGGAGATATTTGCCGAGGTCATGATAATCCCCTCTGAGCTCAGATAACGGAACAGCACGTGATGGAGACCTGAATAGGGTAAATATGCACCAACAGTTCCTAATCCCGGTGAGATGGCTGATAAGTCATCCGAATCCGAATCCGAGGACAATCGCTTATCCAAGAGCATAATTGGCCGGTGTGCCGAGGTCAGCAATTTTTCCTCCCGCTCATTTAACTCCAGATATCTCTCGATCGCATTCAAGTCCCTGAACATCACGGCAAACGGTTTTGCGGGCCTTCCATAGAGCTTCCTCAGCCGGTTCGCCTGGTCAAAGGTGCAGATGAGGTGCATGCCACCCCAGCTCTTCGCTAGTGCGAGTGCTCCATCATCAACTAACCGGGCAAAGGTCTCTATCGGATTTCGCTCATCCAGCACCTCCCCTTTTTGGCCATAAAGCGTGTATTTTGGGCCGCAGCGTGGACAGGAGATCGTCTGCGCATGAAATCGTCTGTCCCGTGGGTTTGTGTATTCACCGAGGCATTTCTCGCACATCGTAAAGTCACGCATTGAGGTATTCGCTCGATCGTACGGGACATTCATAATTACTGAGAATCGAGCTCCGCACGAGGTGCAATTAATAAATGGATAGAGATACCTGCGATTATCCCCGTCCACTAGTTCTCGTGCACACTCCTCACAGATCGCGGTATCTACCGGGGTAACAGACGTCTTTTCACCCTCTGAACTCGTTATTATCTCAAAATCCGCATACCCCCTGATAGGATCGTCCTTCACCTCTATTTCGTCAATTGCGGCAAGTGAAGGCAAGTGTTTCACTAACGAATTCAGGAATACATCCTTCTTTTCATCTTCATGAATACCTATCTCCACGTTTGAGCCTTTGTTGAGTACATAGCCCTTCAAACCCAATGCGGTTGCTACTCTATACACCGTCGGACGAAAACCAACACCTTGCACCGTTCCTCTAATAACGATCTTCATCTATTTTATCCGTCACTCACTATTCACCTAGATGTCACCTTATCCGCTCCGCTATTCTCCGCACGGCGGTAACGGATGGTGCATCATCGGGTAAATCGACAATCGGTATCCCTTTGAGATCATATTCAGGGATTAATGGATCAAAGGGTATGATATCTGCTATTTCGAGGCTATATCTCTTCGCTTCTTCTCTTATCATCTCATCAGCACCAGGGGGTATTTTATTCGCGATATTTATCAGGTTCTTCACGTCAACAGTAATCTCTTCAGCAATCCTTTTCAGCCTTAAAGCTGTTTTCATGCTCTTTAAGGTCGTATCCAGTATCACCAGCATGAGATCCACATCCCTTGTTGTCCTCCTGCTGAGATGCTCCAACCCTGCCTCGCAATCTATGATCGTGTAATCGTAGTTCTTCGTCAGGGTATCGAGGATCATACGAATTATGTGATTTACAGGACAATAGCAGCCTGGTCCTTCCGGTCGACCCATGACCAGCAGGTCATAGTGCTCCTCTTCCACTACGATCTCTGCAATTTTACCCTCAAAGTGCACCCTTATGTCTAATGTAGTGTCTTGCTGCTTCTCTTCCAGCAGGCCTTCTCGTATATCTCCAACAGTTTTATCATACGATATCCCGAGTGATTCAGGCAGGTTAGAATCAGCATCCGCATCCACAGCCAGCACGCAAATGTCCTCTTTTTCCTTAGACTTCAATAGTTCCCTTATCAGCAGGGCGGCAATAGCTGTTTTCCCTGTTCCCCCTTTTCCCGCTACCGCTATTACTTTTCCCTTTCTCATACCTCGCAGCGCCCCGTTTCATATGTTAAATAGGTTATATCAGTTGCTTTAATCATTTGTTTCATCTTTCCTACCGTTGAAGTTCATGACTAAATCGCTAATAATCTTGGTGCCACATTTGACAGCCTGAGGAATCTTTCAACAAATTCTACTACTTCTTTGATTCCCACCAGTTTATTTACTTTTACCCCTGTGCGTGGATTTCATCCTCAAGTTTTTCGAGTTACATTTCCTGCACCTCGTCGCCTTCAGCGCATTTCGCGCATTACAATCCATGCATATCTTTACCCGAAGGAGTCTCGCCTCGGCTTCTGGAAATCTTGCCATTACTGTTCTCCACCCTAATTATCTACTCAACACTCCTTATAAAAACCTTTTCCTCAGCACAGGTCGCGACGTGTTTTTGGTAAAACTTTTTAAAAGGGTTTAAAGAAAGGTATTGCTGAGGCAATTAAATCATTCTTCAAATCAAAAGGAGATATAATAGGATTGTATGGGAAAAATGAAAGTTGGGGTATCGGGTGCAACGGGAAGCGTGGGGCAGAGGTTCGTGCAGCTCTTAGAAGGGCATCCCTGGTTTGAGCTTGGAGCTCTTTTCGCTTCTGAACGAAGTGCGGGAAAGAGATACAAAGAAGTAGCGAAGTGGTTCCTCCCCTCTGAGATGCCGGAGGAAGCGGCGGAGATGGTGGTAAGATCTATGGATGAGAGAGAAGCTTCAGGTGATGACATAGCCATCATGTTTTCTGCATTGCCTGGACCAGTTGCAAGCAATGTGGAGAAGAGATGTGCAGAGGCGGGCTATGTGGTTTCCAGTAATGTCGCGGTGCATAGAATGGAGAAGGACGTGCCTCTGGTTATTCCCGAGGTAAATGCTGACCATTTAGCTTTAATCGGGGTGCAAAAATCGATGCGGGGCTGGAATGGGTTCATTATAACGAATCCTAACTGTTCGGCAATCATGCTGACCTTGAGTTTGAAGCCTTTGATGCGATATGGAATAAAAGAGGTGCGGGTTTCGACGATGCAGGCTGTATCAGGTGCTGGATATGATGGTGTGCCTTCGATGGCAATACTGGATAACGTGATTCCGTTTATCGAACGGGAGGACGATAAGATGGAGAGTGAGCCCCTGAAGATACTCGGGACTCTGGAAGGTTCGGAAGTAAAAAACGCACAGTTCACCGTCTGTGCCTCGTGCCATCGCGTTATGGTGATGGATGGTCATACCGAAGCGGTGTGGGTGAAGTTCGAGGACGAGGTGAGTGTGGACGAGGTAAAGAAGGCGTTTAAGAACTTCAGCAGCGATCTAAAAACACCTTTCGCTCCTGAGAAGCCCATAATACTGCGTGAGGAGCGGGATAGACCGCAGCCGAAGTTAGACCGGGATGCAGGCAGCGGGATGAGTGTCTCGGTGGGGAGAATAAGAGAGGGGAGAATGAAGAACGAAATAAAGTATATTGTGATGGGTCACAATACGATACGAGGCGCTGCGGGTGCATCCATATTGAATGCCGAGGTGCTGGTGCAGCGGGGGTATCTATAAAGCTCTTGGTACAGATCTTCTTGTTTATCGTAGAGTAGTAAGAAGGTCAAGATTGTGAAGAGTTTGTAGCCCGGTTAAATCTGCAGAAAAAGGTTTGGGTGAAACTGAAATTAGTTAACCTGCCATCCTCACCGTAAGGCGAGGACTTTTTAAACTTACT
>JACUTR010000110.1 GCA_014859735.1 Candidatus Methanophagales archaeon
TTTATATTCAGAGAATTAATACCCATAAAACTACCCGATAAGCCAGCAAAATTGGTTGAAGTGCTCAATCCTGAAAATCACTCATTTATACAAAGTATGTTCATCAAAATTGAGCACCAAGGGGAAGTAAAAATAGCCAATTGTGCGCTTGCTTTTTGTATAGATTCGGATAAATATTTATCTTGGCTTACAGTTAAACAATCTGTAAACGATATAATTATTGAAATTGCTCCTCAAATCAGAGGGCATGTAACTCCACGTGACCTCATAGAAGCTAACGGAACTCTTACCTTTCGGATTAATTCCTCTCAATTTGGTGAGAAATCGGGTTATCTTTTCAAAGTAGCCAGCCCTGATTATTCTCTGGAAGTAGGCTTCACAAGAACCAGCTTTTACATAGCAAGAAATGATCAAAGACTTACGCTGTCTATTGAACCTTACAAACAAGCCGGACATGCCATGTGTTACGCAATGTGGCAACTAACCGAGTTAAGTCTTTTAATCTTAGATAAGTCTTATGACAAAGCTGTTTCTTCAGGTGCTGATGCCATAGTTGAAATAGAGAGGAGGAAGAAAATCCTCCGAACACCGCCTACAATTCCGACAAACTCTTTAATAGCTTGGGCTAGAACAAAAGCTATTGCTCCAGCAATAACATATGATTCACATTCTCATTTTTACCAAGAAGTTACCTTTGCCTTACAATCAATACCTGATAAAGTTGCAACAGTTGGCATGTATAATGCCTTCTGGGATATTACTTATGAAGGTTCCCGGATAGTCTCAAGAAAGCCGAAGAGAGAACCAGATACCCTCCCGATAATACATGGTTTACTTTTTGATATTGCGACGGCTAAGAATTTTCAATTTTCTCCTGAGTATCAAATTAGAGGAGGGCGGTTAGATTTCCTGATTTCAGGGCATCTAAAAACAGGAGAAAGCGCTAATGCATGTGTAGAATTTAAGCATGCTCACAGCCCTGATTTAAAAGACGGCTTGCTAAAGCAACTCCCTGCATACATGCGAGCTAAAGGTTGCAATTTTGGTCTTTACTGTGTTATGTTCTTTAAAGGTTCTTATTTCACAGAACCTAGGGAATATGATCTTAGAAATATTGATTTATTCCTTAGCGGATTAGCAAGCAAGGCAGGATTATCAAGTATTAGAATACTGATATTTGACTTCTCCCATCCAAAACCACCTAGTCAACTATAGGGGGATAATACACATGCAAGATAATATTCGCCAGTCAACTGCTAAACCTGAAACCCGAAACGACTATGAAAGAAGCGGTGAGACTGTAGTCCTTGCTTCATTTTTGAATAAGTGATAGAACTTCAGTAAACCTAAACTAATGATACCTCATAATCCAACCAATAGCTTTAATAGTATCCACGGCCTTATATAAAAATTGTAGGTACGCAAACATGTTGCCCGAATCAGCCGAAGATGAGAAGAAAATGAATGAAGATGAAGGATTTTTTACTGATTTAGAAGCGTTGACCAAATTGTATGCCCCGGACGCTAAGACCATGCTGCGGAAGAAAGTAAAGTTATTGAGGAGAGTGCCAATGCTGCTCCCTGAGGAGTCAAAACCACTGAATACGATCCTGATCTGCCGCCACCCGGAGGAGCGGATCCTGATAGTCAAGGAGCCTGCTGATTTTGAGAAACGTAAAATCACCGGTATAATCTATTCACGCCGTTGAGGAGTGCATACAGCGATGCGATGACGATGTCTTCGCTCACCCCGCTCGCGGTTATCGTCTTATCACCCCTGTTTATCTTTACGATGACGTTCACCAGCGCGTCCGTTCCACCCGTGATGGCATCCACATGGTACTCCTCAAGCCGTATATCGTTCATCTCCCTGCCCGCCAGTGCTTTCCTCAAGGCATTGATCGCGGCATCCACCGGACCGACCCCAACGCCCGCTTCCACCACGTCCTCGCCATCTATCTCCAATCGTATTGACGCGGTTGGATAAACCCTCTTCCCACATACCACGGACAAGTCAACGAGTTTGATCTTCTCCTCTCTCTCGATGCTCAAGACGTCCTCCACGAGTGCTTGAAAATCTGAATCCGTGACCAATTTACCCTTGTCGCCAAGCTCCTTCACCTTGGTCACGATCTTCATCGTCTGGCCCTCATCAGCCGCGATGCCCATCTCCTCCAGCGCCATTTTCACTGACGCCCTGCCAGTATGCTTCCCAAAGGCAAATCTTCTCTTCCTGCCCAGCAGCCCGGGATCAAGTGGCTCATATAAACTCGGGTCAGCCAACGTCCCGTGAACGTGCATCCCGGACTCGTGCGTGAAGGCGTTATCGCCCATAAGCGGCTTGTTCGGTGCAAGCGGCATCTTCGTCAAATTCCGGACCAATCGCGAGGTTTCATACAACTTCTCTGTTACAATCGCCGTCTTCACGCCGTAAAGCAGTTCCAGAGCGGTCACCACCTCCTCTAAGGACGCATTACCCGCCCGTTCACCCAGGCCATTCACCGTGACGTGCACCACCGTCGCCCCTGCTGAGACCGCAGTTACGGTATTCGCCGTGGCTAACCCGAAATCATTGTGGCAGTGCACGGAAACCGGGGTCTCCACTACGCACAGCGACTGAAATAGCTCTCTTGTGCGCTCCGGATACAACACGCCAACGGTATCGCAGAAGCATAAACGGTCAACGACCGTGGACAAATCAGCGAAGAAGGATTTCAAAAATGCCAGATCGGCTCTTGAAGCATCTTCTGCGCTGATCTCCACCTTTAATCCATGCTCCTTCACATACTCCGCCATCTCAATCGTCCTCGCTTTCAGCGTCTCCCTATCCATCTTCAACTTCTTCGTTATATGAGTATCAGAAACAGGAGCAACCAGATTAACGGTATCAACATCACATTTAATCGCAGCGTCGATATCTCCCGTTAAGAGCCGTGCAAAGGAGCATATCTCTGCTCTAAGGCCTTCATTCGCTATCGCCTTGATCGCCCTTTGCTCTCCTTCCGAGATAACCGCAGTTCCCGCTTCGATAACATCAACGCCGAGTACATCAAGTTGTTTCGCAATCTGTACCTTCTGGTCCGGAGTCAATGATACCCCGGGCGTTTGCTCGCCATCACGAAGCGTTGTATCCAGGACTTTCACCGCTTTTAGTTCCGCCATAAGCTATCGTTCCTATCCTACTATAGGTATAGGTCGTATTTTATTTATAGTACAATCTAACAAAAACGATAATTTTTTATACTGGATTATCACAATCACCCTAATCAAGCGATAGCGATGAAGAGGATAGAAGACCTGAATGCGTTCCTTATAACAAACGAGGAACTAAAAGAGGCGATCGAAGCTATTGGATGGAAGTTTTTCATCTCTGAGATCCAGAAAGGGTTTGAGCAGAGCTCGTTAGGCTACAGTATGGTGCCGTGCAAGGTGTACATTTATACCGAGGTCTCTGATATGCGGTGTATGCCGGCGTATCTACCGAGATATAATCGTGAGTATTGCGGCGTGAAGATTGTTTCGGTCGCACCCGAGAATCCAAAACATGGTTTACCTTCTGTCTTAGGTGAATATTTACTCCGGGATGCCGAAACACAGGAATTGATCGCGATACTGCAGGCCGAAGAGATGACTGCGTATAGAACCGGAGCTGCTACCGGCGTGGCCACCGACGTATTAGCGAGGAGAGATTGCACAACACTCGGTATAATAGGCACGGGAAAGCAAGCTCCCTACCAGGCTAAGGCAATACTGACCGTACGACCTTCGATTGATCGGATAAAGGTGTATGATAAAATCGAACAACATGCACGAGATTTTAAAGCGAGCTATGAACGAGAATTTGGGATTGATATAACCGTTGTCGGGCTGGAAGAAGCGGTCGATTCCGATATCGTAACAACGGTAACACCTGCCACCGAACCGTTCATTTCCCCTGAAATGGTAAGACCCGGTATGCATCTCAACGGCGTGGGTGCCGATTCCAAAACGAAGATTGAATTCGACCCGGACGTGCTGATAAAGTCCAAGATATTTGTTGATGATCTCGCGCAGTGTATCCATTCGGGTGAGGTTTATCAGGGGCTGGAGCGAGGGCTCGTGAAGAAGGAGGATTTGATTCCGTTGGGTGATGTGGTGCTCGGAAAAGCACGGGGCAGGACGAGCGAGGATGATATAACCTTCTTCAAATC